>NZ_JBSSDE010000003.1:0-131774 GCF_054060435.1 Thermostichus sp. MS-CIW-34
GTCGGAAGCAGGAACCCGCCGAGACGACTGCGCAAGGAGCCATCCATGCGCAGCGTGGTAGGAATCTCCGGCCTAAAGGCCGGGGAGGATGTCAAACGAACGACACTTGCTTTCTGAGCCACTAACCTTGTAGAAAGACAAGGGCGAAAGGGCGGCTTTGATGCGGCGGCGCATTCTACAGCTTTGCATCCTCGGCTGGACGATGCTCCTCGTCCTGGCAGTGGGGGGCAGGGGATCCCTGCTGGTTCCCCACTTTTTTGGCATTGAAGCCCTGCAAGCCCAGGCTCAAACTCAAGCCGGAGAACTGCCGCAGCCGATGCGGCTCAAACTTCCCCCCGGCCTGGATCGCTACGCCTACGACAAGGCGGTGGGAGACTACTTTGAGGAAATCGAGCCGCTTTTGCCAGGTGGAGCCTATGCCCAGTGGGCCTTCTATCCCGTCCCTATCTACATCCAAGGGGATCACCCCCAGTGGAAGGCCTCCGTGGAGCAAGCGGTGAAGGAGTGGTCGGCCTACATCCCGCTCAAGGTGGTGGCCAAAGAGGAGGAGGCTTTCTACGGGATGAGCATTTACCGCGTTCCCCCCATCGGCGGCGGGGTGGCTGGGGCGGCCCGCCCGGAGTTTTTCTTCGCCTCCGATGGCTCTTTGCAGCAGCGGGTGCGCATCGTCATTGCAGAAGGACAGGGGTTGGCCGAAATAACGGCGGTGGCCCGGCACGAGATCGGGCATGGGCTGGGGCTGTGGGGCCATAGCCCGAACCTGCGGGATCTGATGTATGGCGGACACCATGCGGCGGCTACCGGCAATCGGCGGGTGTTGCGGGTGCCCAACATTACCAAGCGGGATCTCAACACCCTCAAGCGCGTCTACGAGCAGCCCACCTTGATCGGGCAAGTCTTTCCCGAAAGCGAACGCAAGCTGTTCTAAGTTCTCAGGATCTTTTGCGCTCCCCGCCATCCCATGGCCAGCAGGAAGAACAGCAACTGGGTGGCGACAATGCTGGGGCCGGAGGGCAGGTTGAAGGTTGCCGAGGCGATCATCCCCAACACCGCGCTCAGTCCCCCAATGCCTATGGCCAGCATCACATAAGTCGTGAACCGGGATCCCAAAAGCCTTGCCGTCGAGGCTGGGATGACCACAAAAGCGCTCACCAGCAACACCCCCACCGAGCGAATCGCCAGGGCCACCACCAAAGCCAGCAACACCACAAAAGCCAGCTTCTGCCAGCCCACCTGAACCCCCCGCGCCCGCGCCAGCGGCTCATCCAGGGTCAGCAACATCTGGGCGGGCAAAGTCAATCCCACATAGGCCGAGCTGATCAGCAAGAGGATCCCGCTCGTCCACAGGGCCGCTGGGCTGATCCCCAAAATCTCCCCAAACAACAACTGGTTGAGGTTGCCCCGATAGCCGGGCAGCAAGCTGAGGGCGATAACGGCCAGCGCCAAAGAGGAAGAGTAGATGATGTTCAGCACCGCATCCGCCGACAGTTGAGTGCGCTCCAAGACAAAGGTGACGCCCAAAGCAAATCCCACCCCAAACACCATCAACACCACGGTGGGATTCAGCCCCAGCAGCACTCCCAAAACAATCCCCAGCAGAGCCGAATGCCCCAGGGCATCGCTAAAAAACGACAGTTGCCGCAGAATAACAAAACTGCCCAGCAGCCCACCTGTCATGCCGGTGAGGATCCCACCCAGCATGGCCCGCTGCATAAAGGGCAACTGCAACAGCTCCACTACCCGCACCCAGCCCTCCAACATCGCCTTCCCCTCAGTGACGGTGGATGTAGCGGACAAAATGGTGCTCCGCACCGCTGTCGCGAACAGGCCCATAAACCCGGCTCAGCACTTCTGGTGCCAAAGCCACCTGGGGGGATCCCTGGCAGATGAGGGATTGGTTGAGGCACAGCACGCGGTCGCAATAGCAAGACACCATTTCCAGATCATGGGAGATCTGCAAAATGGCCCAGCCCAGAGATTGGCGCAGCTCTTCCAAGAGCCGGTAAAACTCCCCCTCGCTGAGCGTATCTAAGCCTGCCGGTGCCTCGTCGAGGATAAGCAACCGCCGCGGCCAAGCCAAGCAATAGGCCAACAGCACCCGTTTCAGCTCCCCGCCGCTGAGCTGGCCCAAAGCCTTAGAGGACAGGTGGGATGCGCCGACCCGTTCCAACGCCTCTTTCACCGCCTGCTGCCGAGCAGAGCGCTGCTGCCAAGGCCAACAGGGTTGCAATGCCCCCCAACCCAAAGCCACAAACTCCTCCACCACCATGGGGATCCCAGGATTGAACTGAAAACGTTGGGGCACGTAAGCCACCTGCTGCCGCACCGAGGGGGGCAAATAACCGGACAGGCACACCGGCTCTCCCAGAATCCAAACCGAGCCGCACTGCCGCGGCAGGATCCCCAAGATGGCCTGCACCAAGGTACTTTTGCCAGCTCCATTGGGGCCGACAATGGCCGTATGGGATCCCGCCCTCAGCTCAAACGACACATTTTGCACCGCCAACTGGGATCCCCGATAGACCGTCAGCCCCTCGACGCGCAGGACAACCTCGCCGGAGCAGGAGATCACCGCCCCCTCGCCAGCAGGTGTTCGAGAGCAGCTTGGCCCAGCAGCGGCAATTGCAGGGGCAGGAAGGCCGTCTCCTTCTCAAAGGCGGAGACCAGGTTCTCCACGTTTTGCCGCAGGATGGTCAGGTAATATTCCGGCTCGATCCCCTCAGGGCCGGCAGTCTCGATGGGATCGAAAACCCGCACTTCCACCCCCAAATCCCTGGCCAAGATCTGGAAGGGGTTGTTGTCTCCCACCTGAGGTTCCACCAAGATGGTCTTCAGGCCCGACTCCCGCACCGTCTCCATCACCCGCCGCACATCTTCGGGGGAGGGGCTGGCTTCAGGGATCTCCACCAAGAACTCGGCTTTGAGGTTGTAGCGCTCGGCAAAGTAGGGGGCAAAGTTGTGGAAAACTACAAACTTTCTGCCGGCAAAGGGAGCCAAGCGCTGCTCGATCTCCTCATCCAAAGCCTTGAGCTTCTCGATAAAAGCAGCCGCATTGGCCTGGTAGATCTCTGCCCCCGCCGGATCTACAGAGATGAGGCCATCACGAATATTTTCCACCTGCTGAATGGCCCGCCTGGGATCCAGCCAAATGTGGGGGTTAAACTCGCCGTGGCTGTGCCCATGAGAGTGGCCATGGCCATGCCCGTGAGAATGGCCGTGACTGTGTCCATGAGAGTGTCCATGGCCGTGACCGTGGGAGTGCCCATGCTCTGGCTCCTCAGCCCGCAAAGTTGGGATCCCTTCGCTGCTGTCGATGGTCAGCAATTGGGGATTTGCGGCATTGGCGATCAACCCCTCCAGGAAAGTTTCCATTCCCAGCCCATTGATTACCAACACATCCGCCTGAGCCAGCAAACGAACCTCCTCAGGTCGAGCCTGAAAGTCGTGGGGCCCCATCTGAGGGGGAAGGAGTGGCGTGACTTCTGCCCGATCCCCGGCCACAGCACGGGTAAATTGCGTTATCGGCAAAATCGTGGTCACCACCTTTGGGGGGCTGGATCCCTGCTGGGCCCGGGACTCTTCTTGGCGCATCTGCAGGCCTCCCAGGATCCCGACCGAGAGGGCGGCCACCAGAGATACCAGCGATCGCACCGGTCGAGCCGAACGGATAGAGTTAGCTTGATCAGTCATGAGCCTGAATACCTCACAAGACAACAGAGACAGCAGAGCTGGAAGCAACTGACTTCCCAAAAGCCAAGGCCCTCTGCCGCAGCATCGAAAACATGCTCACCAGACCGTTGCTCCTGGAAGGGCTAAGGCTGAAATTGAGGCCCATCTCCCGCACAAACTCTGGGGAAACCCCCAAAATCTCTTCCGGCGCTAGGCCACTTAGCCCCTCCACCACAATGGCCACCAAACCCTTGACCAACTGAGCATCGGCATCCCCTTGGATGTAGACCTTGCCCTCCCTAAACTCGGTGGCCAGCCACACCCGCGAAGCGCAACCTCTGACTAGGTTCTCCTCCTTCCTCTCCGCTTCGGGAAAGGGTGGCAGGCGCTTGGCATAGGCTAGGAGAAGCTCATACTTCTGCCGCGAGGTCTTGGCCTTCTGGAAGCGATTGACAATTTGCTGCAGAGCTGCGGGCATCCCTCAGCTTGTCTAGAGTGAGAATGATAATCAAACTCATCATAACACCCCCACTCAGCGAGGGCGCAGGGGCACCTGCAAACTTTTGGGACTGTCGTTACCGAAGCGAGCGATAGCCGCCACTTACTCCCCGTGGTGAGAGGACCAGTTGCCAAAGTTGGCTGGCCCGGGCCTTGAAGCTACCGGCACTCATCAGGAGATAGAGCCGCCACATGCGGCGAAAGCGCTCATCGTAGCGGTCGGCTAATTTTGGCCATGCCTGCTCAAAATTGGCGTGCCAGGCTTTTAAGGTGGCCACGTAATTGATCCCAAAATTGTGCCAGTCTTCCAGCACAAATAAGCCCTCAAAGGCTGCAGTAATCAGATGAGGCGAGGGCAGCATCGAGTTGGGGAAAATGTAGCGCTCAATCCAGGGATCCCGCCCCTGGTAGGCCACGTTGCTGCCGATGGTGTGCAGAAGAAACAAGCCATTGTCGTTCAACAAGCGGCGGGCTACCTGCATAAACGTTCGGTAGTTTCGGTAGCCAACATGTTCAAACATGCCGACAGAAAGGATGCGATCAAACTTTCCCTGGGTCTGGCGATAGTCTTCTAACCGAATCTCGACCGGCAGGCCGCGGCAGCGTTCGCTGGCCAGTTTGGCTTGCTCTTTGGAAACAGTAATCCCCACAACCTGCACCCCGTAGCGTTCGGCCAGGTACTGGGCTGTGCCGCCCCAGCCACAGCCGATGTCGAGCACCCGCATGCCGGGTTGGAGTTCCAGCTTGCGGGCAATGAGGTCAAGCTTAGCTTCTTGGGCTTCATCCAGAGTTTGCGCGCCCCCATCCCAATAGGCACAGCTGTAGATCATGCGGCGATCCAGCATGGCCTCATAGAGATCGTTGCCAATGTCGTAGTGGCGCTGGCCAATGACGAATGCCCCCTTGCCCCGCTGGCGGTTGATGAGGCGACTGTCCAGCCCAAGTAGGGGCTGAATTAGCCAACCCACCTGCTGCGGTGCCTGGGCAGTTAGGAGACGACAAACTAACTCATCAATGGCCTCGCAATCCCACCAGCCCTCCATGTAGGCCTCGCCAAAGCCCAGGGATCCATAGAGCAGGCAGCGCAGGTAGAGCCGCTCGTCGTGAACTTGAATATCCCAGGGCTGTGAGCCATTGAGGGTTATACCGGCAGCATCCAGAACTCGAAGCGCATACTGACGCGCCAGCCAGCGCAAGCTGTTGAGTCCTTTCCCCATCCCTAGGGATCCCTCACTGCAGGGAAACTGACTCAACAAATACACCCCAAGGTGGCAAGGGATCCAACAAGTTGTTTCCAATTTCTAGGGATCCCCCCGAAGGGGGAACAAGGTTCGCAAGAACGCTGCCGCAAAGGCCAAGAAGCTTAACAGTTTCCAATTTCTAGGGATCCCCCCGAAGGGGGAACGTGTGGGTAACAAGAGAAATAGGAGCGGGTTCGTATTGGCGTTTCCAATTTCTAGGGATCCCCCCGAAGGGGGAACCTGGAAGAGGTTGACTAGCCGTTGTCCATACTTGTAATAGTTTCCAATTTCTAGGGATCCCCCCGAAGGGGGAACCCCAAGTTGGGGTCACACTGGGCAACGCTCCTGAAAGTTTCCAATTTCTAGGGATCCCCCCGAAGGGGGAACATGCGCCATTCTCGACTATCTACGAGGGATTCCAAGTGTTTCCAATTTCTAGGGATCCCCCCGAAGGGGGAACTCGTGACTTTCTTCCAACACCACCCAACCATTGCGGTTTCCAATTTCTAGGGATCCCCCCGAAGGGGGAACGGAATTCAAGTTGTGGTGATCATCCAGTTCATTACTGTTTCCAATTTCTAGGGATCCCCCCGAAGGGGGAACTGCGTGGAAGTAATCCGACAAGGTGAATTCCTGCGGTGTTTCCAATTTCTAGGGATCCCCCCGAAGGGGGAACAATAAGTAAATCCTGATCATCCACTAGAGATTGAAGTTTCCAATTTCTAGGGATCCCCCCGAAGGGGGAACATCAAATGGTCCAACGGAGATCGTTACTTGTTGGTGTTTCCAATTTCTAGGGATCCCCCCGAAGGGGGAACTTTACAACCGTATCTGCCGCGCAGTACGCGCAGTATATCGTTTCCAATTTCTAGGGATCCCCCCGAAGGGGGAACTTTTAATAAACAAGTCGATCAGATGAATCTAGAACAAGCTAGAGTTTCCAATTTCTAGGGATCCCCCCGAAGGGGGAACTGCAGAGTGCCCCCATTACCCACCCAATCAGGGTGGGGTTTCCAATTTCTAGGGATCCCCCCGAAGGGGGAACCCGATGAGGTCATTCGGGATGCGTGGACAAAAGTCCGCGTGTTTCCAATTTCTAGGGATCCCCCCGAAGGGGGAACTAGGAGGTATAAAATGGCTCAGGTAGTATTTATGGTGTTTCCAATTTCTAGGGATCCCCCCGAAGGGGGAACCGCTATGCCTATGTGGTTTGCCAGTACGAACTGGCAAAGCAGTTTCCAATTTCTAGGGATCCCCCCGAAGGGGGAACTCGCGGATGATTTCGTCGGTCAGTTTCAATACTTTTGTCGTTTCCAATTTCTAGGGATCCCCCCGAAGGGGGAACCCAAAGATTTACATCAATGGGCTTCTGAACAAATGGAAGTTTCCAATTTCTAGGGATCCCCCCGAAGGGGGAACCCCAACGGGTATGACGGGTGGTTGAATCTGGCTAACGTTTCCAATTTCTAGGGATCCCCCCGAAGGGGGAACTTTTAAAGCTTCTTGATACCGTCGAATAGCTTCTGGTTTCCAATTTCTAGGGATCCCCCCGAAGGGGGAACGACAGGGGTAGCCGCCGATGATCCTGCCCTTGTAGGAGGTTTCCAATTTCTAGGGATCCCCCCGAAGGGGGAACCCTCCCGGATTTCTCCACGTTGTATCCGCAGCTTGATGTTTCCAATTTCTAGGGATCCCCCCGAAGGGGGAACGTCTATAAAGTTTACCTGCTAGCCTTGCTTCCCAATACGCCGTTTCCAATTTCTAGGGATCCCCCCGAAGGGGGAACTCCTTCAACTTGGGTAGCAGGAGTAAAGAATTAGTGTTTCCAATTTCTAGGGATCCCCCCGAAGGGGGAACTCCACCCCTATTAAACCCAAGCAGGGCAAGGAATGCAAGGCCCATTTGCGAGGGATCCGGAAAAAAGTCGGCAAAAAGAGTTTTGGCGAGGGGGTTTTGGGGCCGGAAAGCCTTGTGGCGCAAGGCGTCGAGGGATCGAACGAAAGAATCGGCCTTTGCGGCTTTTGGCGGATCGCTCGCGGAGGCGTTGATACCGTTTTGGTGTTCTTTTGGAAACATCGAGCGAGATCCAGACAAGGGCAGTAGGGCCCTGAGTCCACTGATGAGCCAACCTCAGCCAATCTAGCCGCGCAGGCGACCGGAGCGCAGGATGCTGATGACGAGCCACAGCCCCAACAGGCTGGCCGCCCCGAACAGGAGTTCGCTCAGCCCAAAGACCTGAAACCGCTGCGTCTGAGCCGAGATGATGGCGGCCCCGACGATTAGAGAGCCGACCACAATGCTGTAGGAGAGGCGGTTGGCCGACTGATCCAGGCTGCTGCGGATCCCGTCCAGCTCTTGGATGGTCAAGTTCCAGCGCTGGGTTTCCGACGTGATGCGGCTGAGCAGCAGCTCCATCTGGCGCGGCGATTGCAGAGAGAGATTTTTCAAATCCAAAGCCGTGCGCAGCAGCGAAGGCAGAGGGGCCTCCCCCAGCAATTGCGCCCGAAACACATCCGCCATCAGGGGGCGAAGCTGCTCCGGCAGGTTGTAGTCGGGGGTGAGCTGGCGGGCGATCCCTTCCAAATTGGCCAGCGCCTTGGCACAGAGGCCCAAATTGCCGGGAATGCGGATCTGGTTGCGCCGGGCCGCCTGCAGGATCTCAGAAAAGAGCATGACTCTAGTCAATAATAAGCTCAACTATACTGAAAATAATGTATAATATGCTCAGTACGGATTACTACCAGTTGATCTTTCTGTTTACTTTCGAGTCTGCCAACATGGTAGCCAAAGCAAAGCAGAAAATTGGTAGTAAGACGACACGGAAACTGCGCTTTGGGTATTCTACTCAAAGCTTTGCGGGATACCGCCATTCTGGTTGGAAACAAACAGAATGCTATCGCTGCATAGTTGAACAGTGATGTTCAGCAATGTTCAGCGTAAATGTATCAGGTACGTCGGCCTGCAAAGTGCTGAGGGCCTCGATGTACTCTCGCGGCAACAGGTCCGGACGGGTGCTCAGCAGTTGGCCCAGCTTGACATAGACCGGCCCCAGATCCACCAAAATGTTGCGCAGCACCATTGGGGGGGGCAGTTGGGGTTCCCCAGCCTTGCCAAAAGAGAGCAAGCGGCGCATGTAGTCCCAACCGTGGCGCAAAACCACCTCCAGGATCTCGGCCTGACGCGCCCCACTCTGGGCCAGACGGGCAAACATCGCAGTCTCTCTCCCTGGAAGTCCAATGGCAGAGAAGCCCGATCCCTAGAAAAAGGGGATAGGGGCCACCCTACGGGTTCCATCCCAGCCGGTTTGCAGCCCCTCCCGCAACACCCGCAGCACCTCATCGGTATCGGCATTGGGCTGGGCAAAGGAGAAAACATGCTTGAAGCGCAGTTTGCCCTCCCGATCCACAACGAACTGGGCCGGCAGGGGTGCTCCCAAAGCTTGGCCAACCCCATAGAGGCGGAAGGTTTTGCACTCGGGATCCACCAGCAGCGGGTAAGGCAGCTGCAGGTCTGCTTGAATCTGCTGGCTTTGAACCGGATCGGTGCTGGTGACCATCAGCAGCTCGGCCCCCAAGGCTTGGATCTCGCCGTAGCGGGCTTTCAGCTCTTGGATGTGGGGGTAGCAAAAAGGGCAAAAAAGCTTTTCGGTGAAGATACGAGTAAAAGCCAGAACCACCGGCTTTTGGCCGCGGTAGTCCGATAGCCGCACGGGATCCCCTTGCACGCGCGGCAGCTCAAAATCGGGGGCAATCTGGCCGATTTCCAGAGAAGTGTTGGCTGGTTGGGGGATGAAGTTGTCGGCAAAGCGACGGTTAAACAGTCCGCTGTTGCTGGTCATTGCAGTTTTTTACGTTTCTTTACTACTTGCCACCAGCCTAACCCAAAGCCTCGGCCACCGCCTTCAGCCGTCGGAGCTGGGCCCGCATATCCTGCTGGGTCGGCCCTGCTGCCAACAGGTAAAACCCTGCCGCCACCCAGGGACTGGGGATGCGGAAGTTGAAGCAATTGACTAGAAGGGTACCCCCCGGCTGGGGATGGCACTCCCAGCGGTCGGTTCCTTCAAAAAACCCCTCAAACTGCCACTGCACCAAGCCTTCTGCCCGCTCTGTAATCACGCAATCCAAGCTGGGGGATACAAACGGCAAGCGAAGGAAAAAGCGGTAGCGGCTGCCCAATTCCGCCAGAGGGGATCCCACCGCCTCGCAGCCCAACAGCGGGTTGAGCCAGCGCTTCATCAACTCCAGGTCGGTGAGGCAGCGATCCACCTGGGCCACGCTGGCCGCAATCGGAATCGACTGGGTATAGATGGGCATCCTCAGGGGGAAGTTGGGGGAGCGAGCTTGGCCGCAGAGAGGTCTTCTGCCGTGGCAGAGGGGGATACGGTGCTCAGCAAAATCAAGATATCGCGATATTCCACCTGATCCGGCCCGCGACGAGGGGATCCCACTTGCACCACCGCCTGTTGGAGAGGCTTTTTGGGGTGGGGGGGAGACTCGAACACCAAGGTGCGGATCCCGTTGGCCTGCTCGATGTCCGAGAGGATGTCCCAGCCCCGGCCCCACAGGGTGCGGCGGTAGTAGGCGGCAATCGCCTCCAGAGGCTGAGAGGTCTGCAAGATCAGGGAAGCAAGGCCCCCCTCTCGATCCCGAATCTGTCCCGAAGAGATGATGGAAGCGTTGGGCAACTGCAAGTGAGGGGGAAACTGAGGGGGAAGGGCGCGGGTATCCCCCAGGGAAGCCTCAAAATGCGTGCCATCTTTGCCGATGTGACGCCGCACGGGATCCTGATCCACTTCTTGAGCAACCGGATCAGGCATCTTGCGGCAGGCCACGAGGGATCCCGCCAACAGCCCCAGGGTTAGCCGAGTAAGAATAGGCAAAGAACCTGGCCCCACTGACGTGAACCGCTCAAGACGGGGATTTTTTCTCATCCGTTTTTCTCATCCGTTGGCCAGGGATCCCTGACTGGTTATAGTGGATCCCGCCTTTGGATACAACCAATCTTCCTTTCTGGGCCAAGTTCCAGAGCAGCCATCATTCGTCGAGCCAGGGCTGACAACTGCACACCAGGTGGCGATCCCCGTAGGCGTTGTCGATGCGGCTGACGCTGGGCCAGAACTTGTGGGCCTTGACCCAAGGGAGCGGGTAGGCGGCCAGCGAGCGAGGATAGGGGCGATCCCAGTGGTCGGCAGCCACCACCTCGGCGGTGTGGGGGGCCAGCTTGAGGGGATTGCGCACCGGATCCATCTCGCCTCGCTCAATGGCGGCAATCTCCTGGCGGATGGCAATCATCGCCTCGCAGAAGCGATCTAGCTCCTCCAGAGATTCGCTCTCGGTGGGCTCCACCATCATTGTCCCCGGCACCGGCCAGGAGATGGTGGGGGCGTGGAAGCCATAGTCCATCAGGCGCTTGGCCACATCTTCCACCTCGATGCCGGCGCTTTTTTTCAGGGGGCGCAAATCCAAAATACACTCGTGGGCCACCCACCCCCCCGGCCCCTTGTAGAGCACTGGGTAGTAGGGATCCAACCGCTTGGCGATGTAGTTGGCGTTGAGGATGGCCACTTGGCTGGCCAGGGTGAGGCCGGCGGATCCCATAAGGCGAATGTAGGCCCAGGAGATGGGCAAAATGCTGGCACTGCCCCACGGGGCAGCGCTGACGGGGCCGTTACAGCCGAGCAAAACAGGATGGCCAGGCAAATAGGGCACAAGGTGGCGGGCCACGGCAATGGGCCCTACCCCCGGCCCACCTCCCCCATGGGGAATGCAGAAGGTCTTGTGCAGGTTGAGGTGGCAGACATCGGCCCCCAGCTCGGCAGGACGGCAGAGGCCCACCTGAGCGTTGAGGTTGGCCCCATCCATGTACACCTGTCCCCCCGCCTCGTGGATTATCTGGCAAATCTCGCGGATCCCTTCCTCAAACACACCGTGGGTAGAAGGGTAGGTGATCATCAAGGCGGCCAGCCGCTCCCCGTGCTGCTCCACCTTGGCCCGCAGATCCTCAATGTCGATATTGCCGGCTTCATCACAAGCTACGCTCACCACCTGCATCCCCGCCATCACGGCGCTGGCCGGGTTGGTTCCGTGGGCCGAGGTGGGGATCAAGCACACCTGCCGCCGGCTTTCCCCTCTGGCTTGGTGGTAGCGGCGGATAGCCAACAGGCCGGCATATTCCCCCTGAGATCCGGCATTGGGCTGCAGAGAAACTCCGGCAAAACCGGTGATCTCCGCCAGCATCTTTTCCAACTGGGCAAAAAGGGCTTGATAGCCACGGGCCTGCTCTAGGGGCACAAAAGGATGGAGCTGGGCAAACTCCGGCCAGGTGACCGGCATCATCTCCACCGTGGCATTCAGCTTCATGGTGCAAGAGCCCAAGGGGATCATGGAATGGGTGAGAGCCAGATCCCGGCTTTGCAGGCGGTGGATATAGCGCAGCAGCTCAGTTTCCGAGTGGTAACGGTTAAAGACCGGATGGGTGAGGTAGGGGGTGGTGCGCAGGAGCTGGGGCGGCAGGCTCTGGCCCAAGTCCAGCTCTGGGCTGTCGGGATCCCAAGCTGGCGGTAAGGACTCCGCTCCGCTGCGGGGAAGGGTTCCGGCAAAGATCTCCCACAGATCCCGCAGATCCTGAGTGGTGGTGGCCTCATCCAAGCTGATCCCCAGCGTCCGGTCATCGATCTGGCGGAGGTTGATCTGTCGCTGGGCAGCGCCGGCCTGGATCGCCTGCACCTGCTCTGGAGAAGCTACCTTGACCCAGAAGGTATCGAAGAAATGCTCGGGCCCCACCTCATAACCCAACTGGCAGATCCCAGTGGCCAAGTGATGGGCCTGGCGGTGGATGCGCTCGGCTATGTGTCGCAAGCCGCGGGGGCCGTGGTAGACGGCATACATAGAAGCCATCACCGCCAAAAGCACCTGGGCAGTGCAGATGTTGCTGGTGGCCTTGTCCCGCCGTATGTGCTGCTCGCGGGTCTGCAACGCCAAGCGCAGGGCTGGCTTGCCTTGAGCATCCTGAGAAATCCCCACCAGCCGTCCTGGCAGCAGCCGCTTGTGGGCCTCGCGGGTGGCGAAGTAAGCCGCATGGGGGCCGCCATAGCCCAAAGGCACGCCGAAGCGCTGGGTGGATCCCACCACGATGTCCGCTCCCCACTCTCCCGGCGGTTGCAATAGGGTCAAGCTGAGCAGGTCGGCAGCCACCGCCACCACCATCCCCTTTTGGTGAGCCTGCTCCACCAACTGCCGGTAGTCCCGGATTTCCCCATAGGTGCTGGGATACTGCAGGAGTAATCCAAAGCCCTTTTCCAGGGAGAGTTCTGTTGGATCGGCTATGCGCACCTGGATTCCCAATGGTTCCGCCCGCGTCTGCACCACTGCAATCGTCTGGGGATGACAGCCCCGATCCACCCAGAAAACCGGGGATCCCTTGCCTGCCAAGGTGTAGGCAAGAGCCATGGCTTCGGCGGCTGCGGTGGCTTCGTCCAGCAGGGAAGCATTGGCGATCTCCATCCCCGTCAGGTCGATCACCATCGTTTGGAAATTGAGCAGGGCCTCCAGTCGTCCCTGGGCGATCTCGGCTTGGTAGGGGGTGTAGGGGGTGTACCAGGCAGGGTTTTCCAGGATGTTGCGCTGAATCACCGGTGGCGTCAGGGTGTTGGAATAGCCCATGCCCAAAAAGGAGCGCCACACCTGGTTCTGGGCCGCCATTGCCTGCAGTTCCGCCAACACCTGCTGCTCAGGGCAAGGGGATCCCAATTGCAAAGGCTGGCTGCTGCGAATGGCCGGCGGCACCGCCTTCTCCACCAGCTCCTGCAGCGAACTCAGCTCCAACACTTGCAACATCTGCCCAATTTGCCGGGCATCCGGCCCAATGTGCCGTCTGAGAAAGAGTTCGGTCTGCCCCAGCAACTCCAGCTCCGGAGAAGGCGTGGGTTGTGGGATCCCTGGAGATGGATCCCGGCTGGGGGGGTCAAGTCGAGTCGAGTGGAGAAGGGCCAAGTCGGACATGGTGCGATAGCCGAGAAAGGGAGAGCAAGAAAGACTGTCTCCTGATCATAGTTGTTAAAAATTGTTTCTGTCGGGATCCAAATCCTGTCTTGGCCCTCGATTCGGGGTGGAGGGGATGAGACACTAGATGGTCGGAGAATGTTAGCAACCTATACAGATGAGCCTTTTGGATTCTGCTTGGAGAAGTGATGCTATGCGCTGGCTGCTGTCCATCTTGGTTCGTGTGGTGTTAGTGCTCTGTCTGTGCTTCGCTCCTTTGGGGATCCCTGTTGTGGCCAGGGCCGCAGAGCTTCCCCCGGTAAAGCACTTGGACACTCCGATTGACGTGAACAACACCATCTTGCGCAACTACCGCCAACTGCCCGGCTTCTATCCCACCCTAGCTCGCATCCTGGTGAAAAATGCCCCCTACAAGAGCCTGGAAGACATGTTGCAGATCTCAGGCCTGACAGAGCAGCAAAAGGCCCTGATCAAAGCCAACGCCGAGAACTTCGTGTTTGGCGAGTATCAGGAAGGGGCTAACCAACTGGAAAACCGCATCAACCAAGGGTACTACGGCTGATCTCGGCAGAGGGGCCATCGGGAGAATCGGCTTTTGTAGGAAAGGGATCCTGTGGCCTACGATAACGTCTGCAAGTACTTGGTGGAATGGTTCCCCGAGTCCTTTGCCCGGTGGCTACTGGGATCCCCTGTTTCCTTGGCTCAGCTCCAGCCGACGGAGCTGTCCACCGAGCCCATCCGAGCGGACTCTCTTATCCTGCTGCGGGCCCAAAACCTGATTTTGCATCTGGAGTTTCAAACCGATCCGGATCCCGACATTCCCTTGCGCATGGCCGACTACTGCCTGCGCCTGTTCCGTCGCTATCCCGACCAGGAGGTGCGGCAGATTGTCATCTACCTGAGAAAAACCCAGTCAGAACGGGCGTACCAAACCTCTTTTCAACGGGGATCCCTTTCTCATCGCTTTGAGGTCTTGCGCCTGTGGGAACAAGATCCGGAGGTGCTATCTCAATATCCAGGACTCCTGCCTTTAGCCGTGTTGGCAGATCCGGAAAACCCGGAGCCGCGACTCCGCCAAGTGGCCAGAGCAATAGCAGAGATAGAGGATCCAAAACTACGGCAAGAGGTGAAAGCGGCCACTGCTGTTTTGGCAGGATTAACATGGACGCCAGAGGAAATTAGCAGGGTACTGGGAGGTCTGGCTGTGCGGGAATCGACCATCTATCAGATGTGGCGAGCAGAAGCCCTCAAAGAAGGGCGAGAGGAGGGCCTGAAACAAGGCCTAGAGCAAGGTCTGCAACAAGGTCTGCAGCAAGGTCTGCAGCAAGAAGCAGCTCGACTGACTCTGAGTCAACTGCGGCGCAAGCTGGGATCTTTGCCGGAAGACCTGTCTGAAACCATCCGCCTCTTACCTACCGAGCAACTGGAGGCTTTGGCGGAAGCGCTGTTGGACTTCCAAACCCTGGCCGATTTGATCCAATGGCTCAGGGAGTCATCATCCAACTAGGGTTTGCCGTCGCGGCCTTTTCCAACCTCACGGGACTCTGTGGGTGAGTTAGGATCCCTGTTACTCAGATGGACTCGATGAAACGGCCACAGGTTTTGATCTGTGGCTACTACGGCTACGGCAATGCCGGCGATGAGGCGTTGTTGCTGGCTCTCTTACGAGAGCTAGAGCAGTTGCCCAGCCCCGTACAGCCGGTGGTGCTCTCCCGTCGCCCTGCCGAAACGGCTGCCACCTATGGGGTGCTGGCCTATCCGCGCTTCAACAGTTTGGCTTTACGGCGCTGTCTCCAGGAGGCCCAGGCTTTCATCTGGGGTGGAGGTGGCCTGCTGCAGGATCGCACCAGTTGGCGCAGCCCTCTCTACTACCTGGGGGTAATGGGCCTAGCCCAGCGATGGGGGCTAAGAACCGTTGCCTGGGCCCAAGGGATCGGGCCGCTGCAGCGGGGGTGGATTCGTGCACTGGCCCGTCGCTCGTTGGCAGGTTGCACGGCCATCAGTGTGCGGGATGGGGTTGCCTCCCAATGGCTGCAAGAGTGGGGGATCCCTCACCAGGTGGCTCCGGATCCCGTCTGGAGTTTGCCGTCCAAAACCTTGCCGGAATGGGAAACGTGGCCTCAGCCCCGCATTGCTGTGGTCTTGCGTCCGCATCCGCAACTGACTGGAGCCTGTCTAGAAGCTTTGAGCCAGGGTTTACAGCGTCTCCAGGCTTCCACGGGGGCATACCTTCTCTTCGTGCCCTTTCAGCTGGCTCCTCCCGGATCCCCTGACCTTGGGCCAGACTACCACTTGGCTCAGCAGCTTCAGCGGCGCCTACCCCACCGTAGCCAAGTGCTGGAAATTCGGGATCCCTGTCTATTGAAAGGAGTCTTTCGGGGTGTCAGGCTGGCGATCACCATGCGCTACCACGGATTGGTGATGGCGGCGGCAGAGGGCTGCGCCTGTTTTGGTCTCAGCTACGATCCCAAGGTGAAAACGCTGCTCCAGGAATTGGGCATGCCTGGCTGGGATCTGCAGGAGATGCCCACCGATCCTGAAGCCTTACACCAAGCTTGGCTGGCCTGCTACTCAGAGAGCCTAGCTCTCAGCCCTGCCCAAGCTGACCTGTGGGCGAGGCAATCGGCTCAGCACGCTCAGTTGTTGAGACAGCACCTGAAGTGGGGTTGATGGGGTTGCCTGGAGAAGTTGCTGCCAGGGCGAATTCCGGTAGCGGTTCTTCTGGAGAGCCGCTTTACCCCAAAAGTAGGGAGGCACGGTGTCCCCGAACCAAAGCGCTGCGTGCATCCGCTTGAGGAGGCCCCCAATTCATTGAGGGGAGGACGTCACCTGAGAGGGTTTTGGGGGAGAAACTCCCGATCCAGGGGCAGGGGGGCGACAGGTTGGGTGAGGGTAAATTGGCCGCTTTCTATCCACTGCTTGAGGATTTCGGCAATTTGTATGGAGCGGCGCAAGCTGGCCAGGGGAGCGGTGCGAATCTTGCGGCCATTGAGGGTGATCTGGCCAGATTTGAGTTGGGCATAGCTCACTAAGCCAAAGGTGGGCCGCACCCGGCGGGGAATGGAAAAGTCAATCACGGGGGCAACCAACTCCTCATCCCGAATGGCAATGGCCTCCAAATCCGCAGGAGCGAGGATGGGGATGGGGATCCCGACCCCCAACATCAAGCTGGGGCCGTAGTTGCGGAAGTAGCAGCCCCTCACCCATTCCGCCTGCATTTGCTTGGCATCCCCAATCAGGGCTAGAGTGGCCGCCGGGCCGATGGGAGTTTGGTTGGGCAATCGCTTTTGCAATGGAAAGTGTTGGGTGCCCTCCCAGGCGACGTAGCCGATGCCGCCTCCCAAAAAGATGCGGCTGCCGATCCCCACCCGGCGCAACAGGGGATCGTTCAACAAGGGGGATAGCTCTCCCGGGTTGGAATAGACGGCATTGCCCAGATGCGGTTCCAACAGACCCAAGTAGGTGTACAAAGGCCGATCCCCGCCGTTCACCCCGACGATGAAGTTTTGGTAGGCATTGCGGGGGTTGAACAGGTAAAACTGGTTGAGCTGATCCCGAGTCAGGGTGGTCTCGTAGTCGGCGCGGGGGTAACAATCGGTCACTTGGCCGATGGCCCGCAAATGGACGCGCTTGCCCGCCACCAGGTCGGCAATGACATGGCCGCCCCCATAGGCTTGATCCGCTTGCTCGCTGGGTTGGGCTGCCCCCAGGTAAAGATCCACCGCGCCAAATCCGGCATAGGCCGGTACCCCGTTCAGCCAAGCTTGGCGAATCTTGATGGGCGGATCCGTATGGCCCAGGTTCACAATGGCTCCTGAAGACTCCATTGGCTCAAAGGTGCCGGTGGTGATCACATCCACCTGCTCAAAGGCTTCCTGGATCCCCAAGGTGGCCAGCTTGGCTTTGGCTTCCAGGGCCGTCCACACCCGCACCTGGCCTTTGGCAATGCGTTGGTTAATCTGGTCTAGGGTTCTCTCCATGGGATGTAAAGATCGCAATGGTTGGTCGCGTTGGCGGTGTGGAGCACTAGGCAGTCTTGATCGCTTGATCGTCGAGGGATCCGCTCCCATCTTGAATTCTCTCGTGAGGCAGCTCTTGGGA
This sequence comes from Thermostichus sp. MS-CIW-34, assembly GCF_054060435.1. Taxonomy (NCBI): domain Bacteria; kingdom Bacillati; phylum Cyanobacteriota; class Cyanophyceae; order Thermostichales; family Thermostichaceae; genus Thermostichus; species Thermostichus sp. MS-CIW-34. The sequence goes on from NZ_JBSSDE010000003.1 coordinate 17,510, forward strand.
CTGGCTCAATGAATAGCTTAAATGGACGGGGATCTGGGCCGGTGGGGCTTAAGGGGATCCGGCAGTATGGGCCGCTTTTGCCGGCGTTGGGGTTGGTGGGCCTGCTCTACGGCGGGGGGCTGCTGCTGGCTCTGGCCCAGAGTGTGGGCCTCTACGGCCTGGGCGAGAGGGGGTTTACCCTGCAGGGGTATGGGGAGCTGCTGCGGGATGCGGAAGTCGGGGGATCCCTGTTGCTCAGCCTCAGAATCGCTCTGTTGGCAACGGGGTTGGCGCTGCTTTTGGGGCTGGGGCTGGCGCTGCTGTTGCGGGGGGTGGGGGGGTGGGCCATCTGGCTTGGCCAGTTGACGCTGCCGATTCCTCATTTGGTGGGGGTGGCGGGGATGCTGCTGCTGCTGGGGCCCAGCGGTTGGCTGGCGCGGCTGGCCTTCCAACTGGGCTGGATTGCCTCGGATCAGGATTTTCCCTTGTGGGTGAACGACCGCGGCTATGTGGGGGTGTTGCTCTATTGGCTTTGGAAGGAGATCCCGTTTGCCGCTCTGGTGGCGCTGACGCTGCTGCGCGGGATGGGATCCGAGCTGGAGCAACAGGCTCGTCTGTTGGGGGCTTCTGCCGCCCAGACGTTTTGGTATGTAACGCTGCCCTTGCTGAGGCCGGGGCTGCTGGCCACCGGGATTCTCATCTTCGGCTTTGTCTTCAGCGCCTTTGAGGTTCCCTTGCTCTTAGGGCCCACCTACCCGCGCACCTTGCCCGTTCTGATCTACCAGCGCTTCACCCACATCAACCTGGAGCAGCGGCAGCAGGCGGTGGCGCTGGGGATCATCCTGCTGGCTGTCTCGGCAGCGGTGGTCAGCCTAATCGGAGGGCTGTTTGCAGCCAGAGTATCCTTTCTGCAGCTGCCGTTTGGCTCAGCGGGACGGAGTCCTTGGAGAAAGCCGTGAAAGGACGCAGATGGATTGGGGGATCCCTGCTCCGCCTTGGGGTGGCCGGAGTGGCCCTCCTTTGGGCTTTGCCCTTTGGGGTGCTGGCCCTTTGGGCCTTCACGCGGGCCTGGTATTTTCCCGATGCCCTGCCCCGGGCATGGAGCATAGCCGGTTGGCAGCAACTGCTGAGCTGGGGATCCCAGTTCCGGGCAGCCTTCGGCCAGAGCTTGCAAATTGCCCTGTTCACCACCCTGCTGGCCCTGGGGGTGGGGATCCCGGCGGGACGAGTTTTGGGCACCCATCCTGTGCCCGCTTGGCTGCGCCTGCTGTTGCTGTTGCCCGTCATCACCTCTCCTCTGGCTGTGCTGATGGGGATCCAAGGGGTGCTGATTCGCCTGCGGCTAGACGGTGCCCTGCTGGGGGTGGTGCTGGTGCATCTGATCCCCACCATTCCCTACATGGCTCTGGTGATGGGCAGTGTGTTCGCCCGTTTCGACCGCGGCTACGAGGCGCAGGCCCGCTGTTTGGGGGCGGATCCCTGGCAGGTGTGGTGGCAGGTAACGTTGCCCCTCATTGCCCCTGGGGCAGCCATTGGGGCGGTATTTGCCTTTTTGATCTCCTGGAACGAATTTTTGCTCACCTTCTTTGTCGGCGGTGGGCGGGTTCTCACGCTGCCGATGCTGCTCTACAGCCTTTTGCAAGGGGGAAACAACACCTTGGTGGCCGTGGTGGCCCTCCTGTCAGTGGTGCCGGGGTGGTTGGCCTTGCTGGGGGCCAGCGTTTGCTTGGGGCAGGCCATCGGGCTACCCCCCGCAGAGGCTCAAGAGGAAGAGAGCTAATATCCCTTCAGGGCCAGGTTGGGCCGTTGCAGAGCGGCCCCCACCCGTTGAACCTGAGTTTTGAAGCTGCCATCTCGCTCCAACCATATCTGCCTCAGGGCAGGGGGAATCACCTCCAGGCCAAACTGGGGGCTCTTGGGACGAAATTGCACACAGGTTGAGGGACAAGCCAGGTAATCAACCCCCTCCCGCCGGCGGTGCAGGTCTTGGTGAATATGGCCGAATACAACGAGGCGGATGTGGTCGAACTCGTCCAGAACCCCAAACAACCGCTCCGGCTGCTGCAGGGCACTTTGATCCAGCCAGGCAGAATCCACCGAAAAAGGGGGATGGTGCAAGGCCAACAAAACATGGTGTTGGGCGGCTTTGCTCCGCTGCAATTCTTGTTTCAGCCACAGCAGCGTGCGATCCGTCAGGTAGCCGCTGTCTTTGCCGGGCACGAGGGAGTTCAATAAAATAAAACTCCAATTTTCCCGGCTGAAGCTCTTGTCCCCGAATAGCCGCTCGGCGTGGAGCTCTTGGTTCATGGTGTGCAGGCGATCGTGGTTGCCTGCCAACCAGTAAGTATCGATGGGGAGAGCCTGCAAATGGGCTCTCAAACGAGCGTAGGATGCTGCACTGCCATCTTGAGAGAGATCTCCGGTGAGCAGCAGCAGATCGGGCAAGGGATCCAGAGCGGCAATGGCCTTTTGCACCTGCAGGAAAGAGGCTTCCGTGTCCACCCCCAGCAGCCGGTGATGGGGCTTGGCAAACAGATGCAGGTCGCTGATCTGAACCACGTATACGGTCATAGAGCAGGCCCAAGAGGGTGGGATCCCATCTCCGCAGGTTTAAAACACTACCGTTTTACGTTTTAACACCAGATGGCCCGGCTGGAACCCGTAGGTAGGGTCATTTCGATTCAAGCTAGGACACTGCACCCACACCCAAAACGTTGGTCGCGTCTTCGCGTCAGCGTTGCGGAGCAATAATCCCCAGAACCACAAGGCTTTTCTCAGTAGCCCAGGCGTCTCGCCCCCAACCTAAAATGACCATAACTCAGCCCTAAAGGGCTCAACCTTAACCTACCCAAGTCCGTCAACCCGGTTCAATCCCTTGAGAAAATCCTCTCAGGAAAAGCTTTAGGAAACATTCAGAGAGCGGCCCACGTTCCTAAAGGCAGCTTGCACCTGAGGCCAGCGGGATTCTTGGGTAGAGGCCGTCAGCGTATAGAGGCGATGGTGCCGAACGGTTACCGTCACCACCTCATGACGAAGCTGGGATCCCATATCGGTTTGGTATTCCAGCAGGTAATAGGGGTGCTCCTGCCGCTCAAAGGCTTCGGCAGCCAACAGCTTGGCCGAGCGACCGGATCCCTCAGGAGCAATGATCTTCTCCGCCACCAACTGCCCCACCTCAGCCGGGCTGCCCAGATCGGCAATCGTCTCCCCCTTGTCAAACGGGGCGATCATCAAGCTGACGTTCTCGGTCTCGTACACCAGGTCGCGCAGGAGAACCACCGGCCCTTTCCCCGGCCCAAGATTGACCGCCACCATGCCGTTGGGGTAGGCAAAAGCAAAGGCTCCGCTGGGATCCCTGTAGGCCCGCAGGTTAGAGCCCGCGGAACAGGCACAAACCACCAAGCTGAGGCAAACACAGAGCAGCAACAACGCCCTAGACAGCCACAGGCTGGTTGCGTAAGTGGGCCACAGGCCTGATCGGGCAGAATGCGCGCCTCGTGCTGCTGACATTGCTGGGATCCTCTCCTCAGATGGGTTGCCTATTGTTCCTTTATCATCCTAGTACGAGCGCACTCCCTCTAGCCCGTTGACCGTCAATTCCCAACGGAAAACTCCCCCTGCAACTTAGCAGCGGGGTTGCCGACGTGGGTTGAAAAGCGAGGGATCCCCAAGCTTGGAAGCAACTGCCGCTATTGAGGGAGCCGCTTCTCGAAATCCAAATCCGGCATCGGCAAGTTGGCCTGGGCACCTCCTTGGCCGGTGAGCATTGCCAAGCGGCGGGAGATTTCGTCGTCCATGGCCATTTCATCCAGTTGGGCAGCAATCTGCTCGCTGCGATCTTCCGAGAGTTCGCTCATGGCTCGGGATTTGAGCTGGCGAGCCTGGATAGCATTCTTTGCCGCCTCAAATTGGGACTTGGCCGAGTCGATGTTGTAGGAGTTGTTGACGCGGGTCATCTGCTCCAGAGCTTGGTTCACCTCGTTGATGTCTTTGAGGTTGCTCAGCTCGCTCTTGTAAGCGGCCAGTCGTTCTTTCTCGCGGGCCAGCTTTTGCTTGGCGGCGTTGACGTAGCGCTCGGCAGTTTCCACGTTCTCCTTAAGGGGGCCGAGAATGGCCTCAATTTGCAGCGCTTGGGACATAGCCAGGCGGGCAGCCTCTTGATCGCCTCGTTGGGCGGCCAGGCGAGCCTTGTTCTCCAGGGCCTGGTACTCCCGCACCTTTTGCATGTACTTCTGCTCAGCCCGCTGATAGGCAGCCACTTGGGTGGCAACGGCTTCCGTGAGACGCTGAACCGTCTCCTGCATGGTGCGTAGGGATTCTTCCGCCACCATCACCGCTCCTGTGCCGCCTTTCTCCACCGGGATCCCCCACAGCCAGTTCCAAGTTCCGACGATGACGCTGCCGGCCCGTTGCCCAAAAATGCCGTAGATAATCTTGCGTGCGCCCATGGCCTGACCCTCCTGCTTGTGCGTGCCTCTACTGTATTTAATTTCTCCCCAACTGGAAAGATCTCAGGGATCCGGCAAGTGGACAAATTCAAATCCCCGCTTCTTCAAAGTTGGGATCAACTGCCGCGTTACCTCAACCACTTGGGCTCCTCCTTGTACCCCATCGTGCAGCACGATTAAGGAGCCAGGCCGCACCTGGGCCAGCACCCGCTCCACTACCACCGATACCGGTGGGATCAGCCAATCCTCAGGCACCACGCTCCACATCACCGGACAAAAGCCCCAACGGCGCAAATCCGCAAGCGTCTGCGGCCAAAACAAGCCATTGGGCGGGCGCACAGCCCGATAATCGTCAGGGATCCCGCCACAGGCAGCCACGAGGGTGGTTTGGCTGCGCTTCAGGCTCTGTTGAAGTTCGTCAGGGGCAAGCTGGGTGAAGGAGCGATGCTGCCAGCCGTGAAGGCCAATGCGGTGGCCTTGTTGGCGGATCTGACGGGCCAGGTGGGGCCAGCGCTGCACCCGTTCTCCCAACACAAAAAACGTGGCCGGCACCTGAAAATCCATCAAAACCTGCAACAAAGCAGGGGTGTACTCAGGGTGAGGGCCATCGTCAAAGGTCAGAGCCACCCGCTGGGTATGGGGATCTGCCGGCAACTCCCACAGGCCGTCGGGAAAGAGGGTCTTGAGGCCCCAATGCAGGGGTGGGTAGAGAGATGGGGGCAGGATTTGCTGAGAAGAGAAGAGCATTGTGGTGGGCTGTATTTTGTCCAGAACCAGAGGGCAATGCTTTGGGTGATCAACTGGGTAACAAATTTAGGTATTGCTGATTGAGCCAACCAACTGAAAAAATGGGCATGAGCATTGTAGCCCGCAAAACGGAAATCAGGGTTGGCGGGCCCGTCGATGGGCTTTTGGATCTCGTCCTAGCCAGTTGTGATTACAGATTGTGCCTACAGATTGTGATTACAGAAGTTGCCATTGGGTGTCGGCAGCAGCCCGCCGCTCGAGTTCTTGAGACGGATGTGGGATCCCTTCTGCCCATAGCCCAGATCCGATAGGCTAGATTCACCCTCAAGGTATCAGCTGATGGCTTGGCAAACTCCAACACTGCTGCTGGTGGATGGTCACTCTCTGGCCTATCGCTCCTTCTACGCCTTTGCCTACAGCCGCGAGGGGGGGTTGCGCACTTCCACTGGGATCCCCACCAGCGTCAGCTTTGGCTTTTTGAAATCGCTGTTAGAAGTCTTGGACAAATACACCCCTACCCATGTAGCCGTTGCCTTTGATACACGGCAGCCCACTTTTCGCCACGAGGCCGACGAAACCTACAAATCAGGCCGCCCGGAAACGCCACCGGAGTTTATCGAAGATGTGGAGAACCTGAAGCAGGTGTTGACGGCACTACGCATCCCGATTTTGGTGGTGCCTGGTTTTGAAGCCGATGACATTTTGGGCACCCTCAGTAGGCTAGCCCCCCAAGATTACCGGGTGCAGATCTTAAGTGGCGATCAAGATCTGTTCCAGTTGATCGATACCGATGGAAGAGTTCGGGTTTTGCACCTCAACAGCAAAGATCGCATCAGCGAGTTTGGCCCCGAACAAGTGAAAGAAAAATTGGGCATCTGGCCTTGGCAGGTGGTGGATTATAAGGCCCTCTGTGGTGACCCTTCTGACAACATTCCCGGGGTGAAAGGGATCGGCCCCAAGCGAGCTGTGGAGCTGCTGGAGCGCTACGGCAGTTTGGATGAAATTTTCGACCACCTGGACGAGATCCAAGGAAAAGTCCAGCAATACCTCAAAGAAGGGATCCCGGCGGCCCATCACTCGCAATTTATGGCTCGGATCAAATGCGACGTTCCTCTTTCTCCCGACTGGGAGAGCATGAAATTAACCGGGTTTGATCAAGCAGAATTGCTGCCGCTGCTGGAAAAATTGGAGTTTCACAGCTTCATCGCCCAAGTGCGCAAAATACAAACGGCTTTGGGGGGGATCCCAACCGAGGCAGAGGTGGTTGGCGCTTTTAATCCCACCGGGGATCCCGCAAACGCTCCTGACGAAGCCCTGTGGTTTGATTTTGCCCTCGATCCCGTCCCTTCTCTGCCGGCGGTGCGCATCATCGATACGCCGGAGCAACTGGAGCTTTTGCGGCAAGAGCTGCTGGCCTGCCCAGGGATTGTAGCTTGGGATACTGAAACCACCAGTCTAGATCCACGGGATGCCCAATTGGTGGGGATCGGCTGTTGTTGGTCAGAGGGAGATATCGCCTACTTGCCCATCGGCCACCGCCAGGGATCCAACCTGGATTGGGAGCTGGTTAAACAAAGCCTGCAACCCCTTTGGGAAGATCCCAACCGACCCAAAAGCCTACAAAACTGTAAGTACGACCTGAGCATTTTCCGCGCCCACGGGATCCGCCTGCAAGGGATCCAGTTTGATCCCATGTTGGCCAGCTACGTTTTGGATCCAGAAGCCAGCCACAACTTGGCCGATTTGGCAGCCACCCATTTGAATTTGCCGACCACCAGCTACAAAAAGTTGCTGGGCAAGGAACAGTCCATCGCCGACATCCCAATTTCCAGAGTTGCAGAATACTGCGGAACTGATGCCTATTGTGCCTATCGTCTGGTGCCGATCCTCACCGAAAAGCTGCAGAAAACCGATCCACGCCTGTGGGATCTTTTTATTCAAGTCGAGCTGCCCTTGGCCCAAGTTTTGGAAGAGATGGAGTGGATCGGCATTCGCGTTGATACCGAGTTTCTGAGGCAATTTTCCCAAGAGCTGGAACAAGAGCTGCAAAGTTTGGAGCAGAAAGCTTATGCCCAGGCTGAAGAAACCTTTAACCTCAATTCTCCCAAGCAACTGGGATCCCTGCTCTTTGAAAAGCTGAAATTGGACATTCGCAAAACCCGCAAAACGGCTACTGGCTATTCCACTGATGCCTCAGTTTTAGAAAAGCTAGAGGGGGATCATCCTCTCATCGAAACCATCGTGCAATACCGCACCTTGGCCAAGCTGAAATCGACCTATGTGGATGCTCTGCCTGCCCTGGTAAGAAGCGATACCGGCAGAGTCCACACCGACTTTAACCAAACCGTTACTGCCACCGGCAGGCTCAGCTCCTCAAACCCCAACTTGCAAAATATTCCCATTCGCACCGAGTTCAGTCGCCGGATTCGACAAGCTTTTATTCCCCAAGAGGGATGGCTATTGGCGGCAGCAGATTACTCTCAAATTGAGCTGCGCATTTTGGCCCACCTCAGCCAAGAACCTGCCTTGCTGGAAGGCTTTCGCTCAGGGGAAGATGTGCATACCCTGACCGCCCGCCTGCTCCTGGAAAAACAGGAAATAACCAGCGAAGAACGCCGCCTGGCCAAAACGATCAACTATGGGGTGATCTATGGCATGGGAGCGCAGCGCTTTGCCCGCACTGCGGGGGTTTCTTTGTCGGAAGCCAAGCAATTTTTACAGCGATTTAACGAGCGCTACGCCGGCATTTTTGCCTATCTGCGCTCCACTGAAGCCTTTGTGGAAAAGCATGGCTATGTAGAAACGATCTTGGGTCGCCGTCGCTATTTTCCCAATTTGTCTCGTCTGACAGGCCATCGCAAACAAGCGGAATTGCGGGCAGCTGTGAATGCTCCCATTCAGGGATCCGCCTCGGACATTATCAAAGTAGCAATGGTGCGCCTGCGGCAAAAGCTGCAGAACTTTCGTTCCCGCTTGCTCCTGCAAGTGCATGATGAGCTGGTGTTTGAGGTGGATCCCTCGGAATGGCAGGCCCTAAAACCGCTGATCCAAAGGGAAATGGAAGGAGCAGTGCCCCTCTCCATACCGCTGGTGGTGGATATCCAAATTGGCCACAATTGGAAGGAAGCCAACTAGACCATGGGAGGCAGAAAACCCCAGGTTTGCAAGGAAAGGGATCCCAACCGCACGGAAATGTTAGTGTGTGTAAAAGCGTTTGTTACTTTACTTATGACTGTTGAGATTTACACCTGGCGTTTTTGTCCCTTTTGCATCCGGGCTAAGCAACTGCTGGATCGCAAAGGCGTGAAGTATATCGAGTACGCCATCGATGGAGACGAGGCAGCACGGGCGGAAATGGCCAAGCGGGCCAACGGCCGCCGTTCGGTGCCGCAAATTTTCATCAACGACCAGCATATCGGCGGCTGCGACGATCTTTACGCGCTAGAGGCTCGCGGCCAGTTGGATCTGCTCCTACAGCAGGCCAGCTAAGCCTCAACTGTATCTCTCATCACTTTGTAGCCTGTTTAACTTGAGCGCGAGCCTGCTTCACCATGGCAATTAAGGTTTGATGGGCGTCCTCGGAGTCCCGCAGGGGGTGGTCGAAGCGGATCCGCAGCGTTTGTACGGCCCCGTCGACCTGCACCCGCAAGTCCATCCCTTCCGGGTCAATGGCCTGCATGCGGGCTTGGGTAACTCCTTCCACCTGGCCAAAGACCCTGGCGTAGAGGGCTATTGCATCGGCATGATCTTCGTTCATGTGCTTGCAGATGCGCTCGCTAACTTGGGGGGTGAGAGGATCGCCCATGGCAGTTGTTTTTAGCTTACAGCCCTCAGTTTAAAGCTCCCGCCAGTCCACAGTAAACTACCCAACCCTACCCCTGGCCAGTACAATAATGCGGCTAACCCAGCGTTAAAAGCGGCGCTCCCGGATAGGCAGCCGTTTAGGTTTCAGAATAAAAAGGCAGGGATCCCTTCCCCTCCATCCCAGAGAACACCAGGGATCCAGGGGATCAAGCTTGTCCTTGGGCCTGTAGCTCCAACAGCTCATCTGCCATATCCAAAAAAGCCTCCCGATCCAGATAGGAGACATCTCCCACCCACTCCCCCAGCTTGACCACATAGACCTCGCTCAAGGTGGGCCGGCGCTGCAAATCGCGGGAATAGGCTTTCACCAACCCGAGCACCGATTGCTTTTTGACAATTCGCCTGTAGCGGGGATCGTCCTTGGCCCGCACACGATAGACGACTCCGGTCTCATCGCCAATTTCCATCTCAAACTGGCGCTCCCGCACCTCTTCAATGTAGAAGTTGCCATCTTCATCCAGCTTTTCTCGCTCTTCCACCACCACCTCGTAGCGGCGAGTGCGCAACACCTGCCCAAAAAACAATCCCCCATAGGGAATCTCGCGAAAGGCTAGCTGACGGCGGGAGATGGTATAGAGCGGCCCCCACAGGAAGGGATAGAGCAACGAGAGAATCCCGACCAGGAAGGCGATTGCCCCCAGAAAGGATCCCTCGCCGAAAGCGCGGGAAAGAACCAGCAACGCCACGCCCACCAAAATGGCCGTGATGATGCGGCCCGTGCTCTTGAGGGCATCGCTCCAGTAAGCGGCATACTGAAGGCGCGTTGGCACCACCGGAATCACCGATTCGCATTCTTCTGGGGTTAGCTCCAACAACATGCTCCAAGGATCCTCACAATGCCACACTCCATCTGCAACGGGCCAGACCCTATCTTAAAATGAGGCAGGGGCGCTTTGCCGCCGGGCTTGTCTGCTGCCAGTCCTTGCGCACTTGCCACTTCCATGCCGACAGGATCCCATCTCTCCCCAACCGGCCAGACCATCAGACAGCAGGTGGCCCAGTTGGACGAGGGATCCCGTCGCGACAAGGCTTGGCTGGGGGATGCGGTGTTGAGCTTGTTTGCCCGGCAGTGGCTGCTTGGGCCACCTCAAGACTGGCAAGTGCCTTCCCCGCCCAGTTGTGACCTGAATCGCGCAGAACTCTTCACTTGGCTGACCTCCAATCAATTTTTGTCGGCCTTCAGGGATCCCACGCAGGTTGAGGCGGAAATCGGCCTGATTTACGAAAAAGAAGGTCTACAAGCAGCGTTTGAATATATCCGGGCGCACCTGCTGCCTCTATTTGTAAGACAGGTGAACAACCGCGCCAAAGCCCTGCGTGGCAAACGCCACTAGCCAGTTTCTGAGCGAAGCAAGAGCGCGGCAGGATGGCTGGGCAGGTCGCCTCTTGAGGGGGAAGCAGAGTTAATGGGAAGAAGGGGGATCCACCCAGCGCCCATCGGCTTTGATCAGATCGATCAGCGCCTGCACGCCTTCCGATTCCGGCACCCTTTTCACTTCCTCTTTGCCGCGGTAGAGGGAGATCACCCCCGGCGTCTTGCCCACGTAGCCGTAGTCGGCGTCGGCCATTTCTCCCGGCCCATTGACAATGCAGCCCATGACGGCAATGTCTAGCCCCACCAGGTGCTGGGTTGCGGCGCGCACCTTCTGCAGCACCTCCTCCAAATTGAAGAGGGTGCGGCCACAGGAAGGGCAGGCCACATACTCCACCATGGTTTTGCGCAGGTTCAGAGCTTGCAAAATGCCGTAGGCCACCGGGATCTCCTTTTCCGGCGCTTCCGTAAGAGAAACCCGAATCGTGTCGCCGATCCCTTCAGCCAAGAGGGTTCCGATCCCCACCGCCGACTTGATGCGCCCATATTCTCCATCGCCCGCCTCGGTGACACCTAAGTGGAAGGGATAGTTTAGGCCCAGGGCATCGAAGCGACGGGCTGCCAGCCGGTAGGCCGCCAACATGACCTGCGGGCGGGAGGCCTTGAAGGAAAGCACCACATTGTGAAAGTCTTGCTCGGCGCAGATTTGGGCAAATTCCAGGGCCGACTCCACCATGCCCTCAGGCGTATCCCCGTAGGTGAAGAGCATCCGCTCTGCCAGGGATCCATGATTGACCCCGATGCGCAGGGCTTTGTTCTGGGCTTTGAGGGTCTGGACAAGGGGGGTGAAGGTTTCCCGGATTTTGTTACGGATGGCCTCAAATTCCGCCTGGGTATATTCTGTGCGACCGGGCTGAGGTTTTTCAAAGACGAACAACCCTGGATTGATGCGCACCTTGTCCACGTATTTGGCCACCTCCAGGGCGATCTTGATGCCGTTGTGATGGACATCGGCTACCAAAGGCACGGGCTTGTAGGTTTGGATCAGCTTCTCCCGAATTGCCTCCATCGCCTTGGCATGGGCCATGCTGGGAACGGTAACCCGCACAATCTCTGAGCCTGCCTCGTGCAGACGGCGGATCCCGGCTACTGCTGCGTCGATGTCGAGGGTGTCCTCGTTGATCATGGACTGTACCACCACCGGGTGCTGGCTGCCGATCAACACATCGGCTACGGCCACCGTACGGGTGGGGCGACGGGGATAGACCGGTTCTGGGTAGGGCTGCTGGGTGGGGGCGTTGGGCCGATCCAGGGTTTGCATAGCTTGGTCAAGCCAAAAGAGCTGCTCTAGCTTGATTGTAGGTCGGAAACTAACCTGGGGTTCGACTCAGCTCAGGGTAGAGGCTGAGGGGTTCAACCCCGAGGATTTCGACGGGATCCCCAACCCTCAGGTGCTTGCCCGCCTCCGTTCTCGGGATCCACGTATTGATCCCAAGGCGATAGAAATGGTCAAAGCGGCTGGCTTCGGCCCAGGGTGGCAAGGTTTTCTGCCGTTGCGCCACGAAGTGCTTTTGAAAACCGGGATAGGCCTCTCCGCTCAGGGGATCCCGGGTGGGCACCACACAGCGGGCGCAGGGGTTGAGGCCCAGGAGCTCCACTTCCCCAATGCGAAAGCGCACCCCTTGATCTGCCTGGGCAAAGAGCCGATCCTCCCAAAAGGGCAGACATTCCGACAGCTCGATATTCATGCGAAAGCGCTGCCGAACCGCTTCCAGGGTCAAGTTGGGGAACCAACCGGCCACCGTCTCCAGAGTGGCTGTGCTGATCAGGGTGGGGCCGTCGGCATAGGGATCGTCTGGAAACCCCCTGAGAGGCTCCTCCAGCAGTTGCACCGGAAAACCGAACCAATCGCTGAGCCAAGTCTGCAAAGCATCCCGCTGCTGCTGCAGGTCAAACTGAGCCGCCTTGCCATCCCCCCACAACTGCACCTGGCCCAACTGGGGATCAAACCGGGCCCGCAGGCGGTGGACTGCAGCATGGCGTTTGCCGTTCACCCGCTTCCCCTCCGCATCCACCAGGGCGTAGCGCCGATCCCCCTCCAAAGTCCCCCCTGCCGTCAGCCTCACCTCAGACAGAGGGATCCCATCCAGGGACTTGATGGGATAGACCGTTAACCTGGCAACCTGGGGCATGGCCTGTCTGCCGGGCTCCGCCTGAATTGCTTAACTGTCGGCTTCGGTGGGATGGTCGGTCATGGGGTAGCTGCGGATAAAGTCTCTGGGGGTTACATTTTCTACAAACTTGCGAAAGGCCTCCCGCTCTGCTTCGTCGGCATCTTGGTTCATGGGGATCGAGGCTTCCGCAATGACCTCTTCCACCGTCCAGATGGGAACATGGGCCCGCAGAGCGAGGGCAATGGCGTCGCTGGGGCGGCAGTCGATCTCTTGTTTTTTGTCACCATTCACGGTGACGAGCACCGCGTAGAAGGTGTTATCCAGCAACGCGTGAATGATGACTCGCTCCAGCTTGATCCCCCACGTCTTCCAGGAGTTGAGGATGAGATCATGGGTCATGGGGCGCAGTGGCTTTTGGTCGTCCAGGGCCTGCAAAATGGCGTTGGCCTCTGCTTTTCCCACCCAAATGGGCAGGGCACGACGCTCACTGCCATCGCGCAGGATGACAATGGGGTTTTGGTTGACGGCATCGACCGCAATCCCAGCCACATGCATCTCGATCATGAGCAATTGCCTCCAGCCGGTGATCTTGATCGTATCTACGGGCGTCAAAGTTTGGCAACACACCATGAGCTCAGTTGGTAGTCCAGTTGAAGTGGCTTTGATCGGGGGCACTAGCGAGAGCCGCAGCTTGGCCGACGCCCTCAGCCGCCAAGGGATCCCTTGGGTGGCAACCGTCACCACCGAAGGGGCCAGAAGACTGTATCAGGATTTGCCCGGTCAGGTGGTGGTCACCCGATTTTCGCCGCCATCTCTGGAACAATTCCTGCAAGAGTGCCGGATCCGCGTAGTGGTGGATGCCTCTCATCCTTTTGCCCAGCAAATCTCGCAACTGGCCATCCAGGTGACGGCTCAACTGAGGATCCCCTACCTGCGCTACGAACGCCCTCCTCTGGAGCTGGATCCCTGGGTCCAGGTGGTGCCGGACTGGCAGGGGGTGCTCACAGAGGCGGTGCTGGCGGGGCGGCGGGTGCTGCTGACGGTGGGAGTGAAGGCCCTGCCCCTGTTTGTACCTTGGCAAGATCGCTGCCAACTGTGGGCACGGGTGCTGCCGGAATCGGTTCCCCAAGCGGTGCAAGCCGGGATCCCTGCCGAGCGGGTGATCGGGATGCGCTTGCCCCTCAGCTTTGAGCAAGAACTGCAGCTTTGGCAGCGGTTCAGCCCTCAGGTGGTGATCAGCAAAGCTTCTGGGGAAGCAGGTGGGCTGGGGATCAAACAGGCAGTGGCCAAAACCCTGGGGATCCCTCTGTGGGTGATCCGGCGACCCCCGTTGGACTATCCCTGGTGCAGCCAGGATTTGACAGAGGTGGTGCAGGAATGCAGGCGATGCTTGGGCAGAGCCAAACCTTGAGGTTGCCCGGCTCCGGCCAGACAAGTCAAAACGGCTCTTCGGGGGGCAGGTTGGAGTCGCGGTCTTGACGGGATCCCAGCAGTTCTAGGCGATCTACAGCGATGATGGGCCTCTGGCGCTCTTCTCCGGTGGATTTGTCTGTCCAGCGATTGAACTTGAGGCTGCCCGTTACCCCGATGAGGCTGCCTTTGCGCACATACTCTCCCGCCACCTCGGCAGTGCGGCCCCACAACTCTAGGCTGAACCAATCGGGCTTGTCTTCCCCTTTGCGGAATCGGTTGACCGCCAAGCTAAAAGTACAGACCACCTTGCCTGACTCAAAGTAGCGCACCTCCGGATCCATGCCGGCTCGCCCCACCAAGGTCACCAGGTTCAAGCTCATGGGCAGCTTCTCCAGACCGCCAGTAAATCTAGCCTTTGTTGTAGCGCTCGCAAGGGATCCCTGTCATCTTTTGGCCTGCGACCGTCAGCTTGGGCTCAGAGCCGATTCTTTAGGATATCTACAGATTCAACTGCGGGGATCCCGATTGATCTCTGGGAAAAGCCTCTGCTGTGATGGACTTGATGCTCGGGATCCGGATCCGCACTCTGTCGCAAAAGTTTACAATGGCAGAAGCAGTTGAGCAAATGCCAGCCCACCAGACACTCCCACCGGCCAATTGCAGGGCTAGCAGAGCAGGTTCGTTGCTGTGAGAGGACGCATTCGGAAGCATTTCCCATGGAATTCATCTACACATACGCCTGGTTGATCCCCGTCTATCCTTTGGTGGCAGCCTTTCTCCTCGGCTTAGGTATCCTGATGTTCAACGCCTGGACAAGGGCCAACCGCTCTTTGGCTGCCTTTTTGAGCGTGTTCTCGACCGGGACGGCGATGGTTCATGCCTTTGCCCTTTTGGTCAGCCAGGTGCAAGGGCACGAAACCGTCCTCAGAACCCTCACCTGGGCCCAGGCGGGATCCTTCTCGGTGGACATGGGCTTTGTCGTGGATCACCTGAGCGCCATGATGCTGGTGGTGGTGACCACGGTGGCCTTTTTGGTGCAAATCTACTCCGACGGCTACATGGCCCACGATCCCGGCTATGTGCGTTTCTACGCCTACCTGAGCTTATTTAGCTCCTCGATGCTGGGCTTGGTGGTCAGCCCCAACCTGGTGCAGATCTACATCTTCTGGGAGCTGGTGGGGATGTGCTCCTACCTGCTCATTGGCTTTTGGCACGACCGGCAGGCAGCGGCAGAAGCAGCGCAAAAGGCGTTTGTGGTCAACCGGGTGGGAGATTTCGGCCTGCTGTTGGGCATTTTGGGCTTTTACTGGATTTCCGGCACCTTCGCGTTCAACGAGATCGGGCGCAACTTGCAGGAGATGTTGGCTGCCGGAGCGGTGAGCAGCAGCTTAATTGCCCTGTTTGCGGTGTTGGTGTTCTTGGGGCCGGTGGCCAAGTCCGCTCAGTTCCCCCTGCATGTGTGGTTGCCGGATGCCATGGAGGGCCCCACGCCCATTTCCGCTCTCATCCACGCGGCGACGATGGTGGCGGCTGGGGTATTCCTCTTGGCCCGCATGTTCCCGGTGCTGGAAGGGATCCCGGTGGCCATGGACATCATCGCCTGGACGGGGGCGGGCACAGCCTTCTTGGGGGCCACCATTGCCATCACCCAAAACGACATCAAAAAAGGCTTGGCCTACTCCACCATTTCCCAGCTGGGCTACATGGTCATGGCCATGGGGTGCGGCGCCTATGGGGCGGGCCTGTTTCACCTGATGACCCACGCCTACTTTAAGGCGATGCTCTTTTTGTGCTCTGGCTCAGTTATCCACGGCATGGAAGCGGTGGTCGGCCATGACCCGGTTTTGGCCCAAGACATGCGCCTGATGGGGGGGTTGCGCAAATACATGCCGGTTACGGCCATCACGTTTTTGATCGGCACGTTGGCCATTTGTGGGATCCCGCCCTTCGCCGGCTTTTGGTCTAAAGACGAGATCTTGGGCGCTGTTTTTGAACGGAACCCAGCTTTGTGGGGGGTGGGCTTCCTCACCGCCGGGATCACTGCCTTCTACATGTTCCGCATCTATTTCCTCACCTTTGAAGGGGAGTTTCGCGGCACCAACCTGAGACTGCGGCAGGAGGTGGCTGTCAGCGCGGGTCGTCCTGTGCCGGCTTTTGCCTATGTTTTCGCGGGGAAACAGCCGGCCTTTGGCCCCGGAGCCATGAACATTCAAGAAAAACCCCAGCCCAGCAGCCATCCTGAAGCCCACGAAAACCTGCACGACGGAGATGCCCATGCCTCAGAGCCCCATGAGTCCCCTTGGTCGATGACCTTCCCGCTGTTGGCTCTGGCCGTCCCTTCTGTGCTGATTGGCCTGGTGGGTACCCCTTTTGCCAACTTCTTTGAAGCTTTCATCCACCCACCGACTGAGTCTGTGGCGGAGGCAGGCTCGATTTTACCGCTGGTGGCAGCAGAGTGGCAGGAGGTGCTGGCGGGCCATTTCGATTGGGCAGAGTTTCTGATCATGGCGGGTAGCTCCGTGGGCATTGGGCTGATCGGCATCACCTTGGCCAGCTTGATCTACTGGCAAAAGCGCATCGACCCGGGCACCTTCCCCCAAAGCCTGCAACCGCTCTACTACTTCTCCCTCAACAAGTGGTACATTGACGACCTCTATGAGCGAGTCTTTGTGCAGGGCACCCGCTTCGTGGCACGGGAGGCGCTGGAGGTGGACAGCCGCATTGTGGATGGTGTGGTCAACCTGACGGGCTTGGTGACCATGGTGAGCGGCGAGGCGATGAAATACCTGGAGAGCGGCAAGGCCCAGTTTTACGCTTTGATTATCTTTGCAGCGGTGGTGGTGATGGTGGTGGCATCAGGGGTAGGGTTCTAGCTCGAAGGCGAGGATGGATCCGGCCCGCTTGGCCAAGGGATCCCTCAGCCTAGAACTGCTGCTATGCTACGGAGCAAGTTGAGCGGATCCCTTGTTGCAATGGCCCCGCGTTCTCTTAAGTCGATTTCGCATCCCTTGTTGGCGGAAAGGCAAGGTCAGAGGGAGCGTGTCTTGGCCCTGAAAAATCAGATCGAAGCGATCCTCTACTTAAAAGGGCAGCCCCTGGAGCTATCCGCCCTGGCCCAGTTGGCCCATTGCAGTCGCGACGAAGCCTACGATGCGCTGCTGGAATTAATGGAAGACTATGCCCATCGCGATTCTGCCCTGGAAGTCCTACAGGTGGGGGAAGGGTTTGCCCTGCAGTTGCGGGAGCCGTTTTTGGAGCTGGCCAACCGGCTCTTGCCCCCTGAAATTGGGGTGGGTGCTACCCGTACCCTGGCTACAATCATTCTGCGTGGCCCGCTCTCGCAAGCCGATTTGGTGGAGTTGCGCGGTCAAGGTGCTTATCAGCACGTGGCAGAGCTGGTAGAAAAAGGCTTCGTTACCCGCTATCGCAAAGAAGGCTGCCGTTCCCCTTGGTTGCGCGTGACGGATAAATTTCATCGCTACTTCACAGTAGATGAGCTGGCCAAAAAAGCAGCAGAGGCGGCTTCTTTCCCCGAAGAATAAACTTTCCCCAACTGCAAAATGAGGGATCCCTAACTCCCCTCTCCCAAAGGGAAAGTGTCTCAATCTGGCTTGAAATAAAAAAGGATCCCCTGGTCGGGGATCCAAATCGAGGGGAGCACAGCTTCGGCAGAGAAGGGATCAGCCGAAAGTAGGTTCGATTGCTGAGACTTCTACTTGTTGGGCTGAGGGGTGACCCGCAAATAAGGCTTAATTTCCTGATAGCCTTTCGGGAACTTTTCTTTCAGCAATTCCGGATCTTTCAACGAAGGCGGGATGATAACATCGTCACCGTCTTTCCAGTCGGCGGGAGTGACAACGTTATACTTATCCGTCAGCTGTAGGGCATCGATCACCCGCAGGAGCTCGTCGAAGTTGCGGCCTGTGCTGGCCGGGTAGGTAAGAATGAGGCGGATCTTCTTGTTGGGATCGATGATGAACACCGAGCGCACCGTCAGGGGCAGCCCTTCTTGGTTGATGTTGGTTTGATCCAACATGTCGTAGAGCTGAGAAACCTTGCGGTCTGCATCTGCCAAAATGGGATAGGTCAAAGTGGCGTTCTGGGTTTCCTCGATGTCCTTTACCCAGCCGACGTGGGAGTCCACATCGTCCACACTGAGGGCGATCACCTTCACACCCCGCTTTTCAAATTCGGGCATCAGCTTGGCAACGGTGCCCAGCTCCGTGGTGCAGACCGGCGTGTAGTCGGCGGGGTGAGAGAACAACACCACCCAGCTATCCCCGGCCCAAGAGTAGAAATCGATTTCGCCGTGGGTAGACTTTTGCGTGAAATTGGGAGCAGTATCGCCAAGTCGGAGAGACATACGCTCTTGATCCTCCGTAAAAGGGTTCAATCCGGTGAGACAGGGATCCGAATCCTTCGATCCGATCCCTCCCGATCTTGCCACATAACTCCACTTTTCCGAGCGGATTGCAGGTGATTTTAAGATTCTTGCTGGCGGGAGGGAGTGCTCCTCCTCTTCCCTGACGCCTTGCGCCCAGGCAGAACGTAAACAATTGCTGCGCGGATCTTAACGTTCCTTAAGTTCTTTGCTGCAGCGGTAGCCCCCTAGAAGTATGCTAGGTAAAACTAGATCCTCTGACGTAAGGTAGGCCATGGAAGAATTGAGGCAAGACGCAGAAACCGTTACACCTTGCAGCTTAGCCACCCTGTGGGCGCAAAAATATGTAGACAAGCTACGGGCACAGGCTGCCTTGGGCGAGCTGCCAGGCGCCCCTCTAGCTGACAAGGTGAAGGGATCTTTGCGCTTTGCCAGCTCCCAGGCCTGGGCGAAGACGGAGCGGCTCTTGGCTGCTGAAATACCGAGGCAGCGGCTGGATCCGGACTTGATTGATCCCTGGCAAATTGCCGAGGATTCCCAGGAGTTATTTGAAAAGGCAGCAGCAAGTTGTGGGGAGGGCCTCTCACCAGCCCGCTTTTCGGTAAAGATCGCGCCATCTTGTGGCCAGCTGCGGGCTCGCTACAGCAAGCCGGATCCGCGGGTACTTGGCTTTTTAAGCATGCAATTTCACTACACGGGGCAAATGGTCCTGCAGGCTCTGCTGCCCCAGGAGCGGGGTCTCTTCCACCCCTACCTGAAGGTCATGGATGACCACCTGTACATGCCTTTGCAGAGGATGTACGAGGCCGCTGCCGCCCAGGCAGGCGATCACTTTTCTGCGCCTTTGGCTGCTATTCAAGAGCTCTTGCCCCTGGTTACCAGCGTGGCAGAGTCCATTTGTGCCGAGGTAGCCCAACGTTTTCCGGACTATCACTGCGAAAGCGGTCCCTTGACAGATCTGAACGTGCGGATTTCCAGCATCCGCGATGTGGAGATGTTTCAGGTGTACTTGGGCCTCTGTGCCCTAGAAGGCAGCATGGCGGCTATCCAGCAGGAGCTGTTTCCCCTCTGTGTGATGCTCTACCCCCCTTTGAAAGTGAGCTGGGAGCTGGTACGGCAGATGCTCAAGCTCTTGGATAAGGTTCTGAGGTCTGATCTCAGCCAGGCCAGCTATGCCGTCCTGCTGCCCTACCTCCAGGCAGTGCAGGGTATGTTCTCGCTGGAGGTTTTTCCTGAAAATGACCCCATCTGGAGCCATTATCCCGATGTGATGCGCTTTATGGAGACGGCGCAGAATCTGTTGCAAGAATTGCTGGCTCAAAAAGCTTAAAGGCCAGTTAACGCCACCATTCCTATTCCCGCTCGCGACCTCCCAGTTACGCAAGGAAGGGAACATTGGCAGTTGCTGCTCAGCCTGCCTGCAGCTTGGGATCCACCAGCTCGGCCACGAATTGGTGCAGGATGGGGACATAGCGCTCTCCGGCCACCTGCAGCAAGTTGTTGTGATCGGCTCCCTCGATGGGCACCAAGCGTTTGGGATCCCGTGCTGCTTGGTAAAGGGCTTCAGCATGCCAGAAGGGGATTAGACGATCCTGGGTACCGTGCAAAATTAGCAGCGGGCAATTGATCTTGGCCATGCGGCTGAGGTTGTCGAAGCGATCGAAAGGTAGCAGCGGGATGCGCGTCAAGACGCGGAAGGCAGTCACGAAAGTAGATTCCAGGATCAGGCCGCCCACTGGTTTTTGCGCTGCCAGGTAAACCGAGGGCCCGCCCCCTACTGATCTTCCATAGACCAAGATCCGCTCCGGCGGGATCCCCTGGGCAACCAGGTGAGCGTAAGCGGCCTCGATATCTTTGTAAGCGCCGGCCTCGGAAGGGATCCCTTCGCTGGTGCCGTAACCGCGGTAGTCGTAGGCCAAGACGGCAAACCCAGCCTGCTGCAGGTGCACCAAGCGGGGCAGGATATCCCCCAAGTCTTCAGCGTTGCCATGGCTATAGAGGAGGGTATAAGCAGCAGCCGGATTGGGCAGATATACCGCTGAAATCTGCAGCCCATCAGAGGTCGTGAGCTTGAGAATGGCGTCCCCATCTCGATAGCTGGCGGGACGAGGCAAAAAGATCATTCGCTCCGATTGAAACCAGCCCAGCCAGAGCAGGTAGCCGTACACCACCAGCCCGACCAGCAGCAAGGATCGCCCCACGCGCAGCCATGGGAAGGATCCCCAAACTAGTTGTAGGAGATCTCGGTGGGGCATTGACAGGAAGGCATCGACAAGTAAGTTAAGCTCAATTTGCAGCACTTGCCCAAGGTTCTGCGCTGCTTACAGGCAACCCCTTTCCCATAAGGGAAGAGGGGAGCAGGAAAACTGCATCCTTCAGGGCTCCGCTTGAGAGAAAAAGCATTTCCAGGCACAAACCCCAATCCAGTTGACAAGGGTGTGGGCGACAATGGTGACCAACAGGTTTCCCGACAGCCACAAGCCGATCCCCATGAGGATGCCGACCCCACCGGCCCAGACGGCATAAGGCCAGCCTTGCCATCCCAACCAATGCAAGGCGCCAAACAAGAGGCCACTCAGCAGGATCCCGCCTGTCCACCCCAAGGGGCTGGCCACCAGCAGGGACATCAACACGCCGCGAAACAGCCATTCCTCGCTCCAGCCCGGCAGCAGGCCCACCCAAAGGATATCTCCCCACTGCAAGGGATCCGCCACCCAGTGTAAGTAGGCAGTGGCTGCCCGACGATAGGCTGGCCAGAGCCGGTAAACCCCGCCGCTAAGCAGAGCCACCCCCAGTCCCAGCCCTGCCCCCCACGCCAAGGCTAGGGGATCCCAGCGAAACGGCACAGGGAAGGAGGATCCCAGCCCGATCCAGAGACCCACAATGAGAGCCGAAAACAGGGTGGTGATGCCCATTCCATTCAAGATCTGTTCGCGTGTGCAGGGCTGAATCTGGGAAGTCATGGAGGGGATCCCTAGGCTTCGAACTCCGGAGGGTTAACAGCAGCTGCTGTTTTTATCATCGTTTATCTCAGCGGTCCTAGGTTCACGGCAGGTTGACAGCAGCTACAGAGCGTCCCTCAAAACTGCCTCAGCTTGTAAGCCAGCATGGATATGAGCCTTGAGTGTGACCAAAGGGACTCAATCGCCCCCTTGCTCTGTCTTCTGAGCCTCTGTGTAGCGCTTGATAACCTCTCCGGAAACTTGCCCCGCTGTACCCGCGTAGTAGCTTGGGTTCTACAAATAACCACCCCAGAGCCTCTTTTTGAGTTCAGAATGTCTCCCAAAGAGAGCAGGAGCCGTGGAACTTTTAATACCTTGGCAACGACCGCCGGAGCCGCCTTGGGAGAAGCAGAAAGAAAAACGTGATTCAAGGCTTAGAGTAGAGAAGGGCTTCCAAGCTTTTACCCTCAGCCCGGCTATACCCCAAATACCCACACCCGAGATGGGTGCAAAGTGCTCCGCACCACGGACGCGACCGAGCGGCGCATTCACCAAGCCATTCAAAACGCGCAGGCTCGCTTCGACAGCGACAAGTTCGCCGACAAATTTGCCCAGCAACTGCGGGGAGAGCCGGGGAACTGAAGAAAAGCGAGCAGGAATGGCTCAGTCGCCTGGGAGCCTTGGGCAACCCAACCAACGGCGGATCTACTGCTGGCCAATTCAAATCTGCGGTGGGATTGTTTTCTGGAGAGTTGCCGCTACCATTACACTTTGAGCGTTGCCACCGGAAACTCCCCGGCGGGAAAAGAAAAGGGGGCTGCGTCCAAAGTGGGGGATTAAGGTCATGTTCCAGCGTATTGCTCTCGGCTTTGCTGCATTGGGATTGCTTCTGGCCATACCCGTCCTTCCCAGCCACGGGTTTGGAGAGCCCCGGGTCGTTCCCGATACCCCGTTCTACTTCGACAACCACCGCTTCGATCGCTACCCAGATGCGGTTGTGGTGCGGGTGGTCAACGGCGACACCCTAGTGGTGCAAATCGAAGGGGAACAGAAGATGCGCCTAATCCGGTTGGCCGGGATCGAGGGTCTCAGCCCGGAAGAAAACCCCTATTACCAACAAGCCATTGAACTGATGCGGGAGCGCATCCTCTACCGCACCGTCAAGCTGGAAGGGGATAAGTTGCTGCGCAACGTAGATGCTACGGGCTTGGTGGAGGCCTATGTCTGGTTAGAAGGCCATCAGATGAACGCCATGTTGGTGCGCAATGGCCTGGCCCGCATCATCCCCTACAGCCACAACATCAAGTACGACAGCTACTACGGTGGCCTACAAGAAAAAGCCCAGCAGGAGCGCCTTGGCATTTGGAGCCGTCTCTGAGTTGGCTTTATACTGAACTTCAGCTAGAAATCGCAGGAGCCCCGCACTGTACCCGTAGGGTCAGTGTCGGGAGGAATGCGGAAGTTATGATAGAACCATGACCCAAGTCCTGACCGTCTCCTGCAAACTCAAGGTGTCCCAGTCGCAAGCCGCCAAATTGGACGCGACAATGGACGCCTTTGTGCAGGCGTTGAACTGGGTCAACCAAAACACACCAGAAAAAGTAGTCAACGCAGTCAAACTCCAATCCCTTTGCTATTACCAGATTCGCGCTCGGTTTGGCTTGTCCAGTAATCTGGCCCAGCAGGTCTGCAGACGGGTGGCAGGCGCTCGCAAAGTGGCGAGACAGCGCAACCGTCCAGTTAAAGAGTTCAAACGTAGGTTCGTTACCTACGATGCCCGTATCTTCTCGTTTCGCGAGAAAGACTGGACAGTGTCGCTTGCCACGGTTGATGGAAGAGAACACTTTGAGCTAGCCATTGGCAACTACCAGAGGGGAATGCTGGCTGGCTCTAACCCCAAATCGGCCACCCTAGTCCAGCGGAAGGACGGCTCCTACTCCATCCAGATTTGTGTCGAGGCAGAGCCCCCCAAGCAACAGAACACCGACAAGGTGATTGGTGTTGACCTGGGACGGCGAGACATTGCACATACCTCCGAAGGAGACAACTGGAATGGACAGCAGCTGAACAAAGTCCGAGGTCACTACTGTCGGTTAAGAGCGTCTCTTCAGCGCAAGGCCAGTAAGGGCACCCGCAGTTGCAGGCGGCGATGCCGTCAACTGCTGCAACGGCTGTCTGGCAAAGAGAGACGCTTTCAAGCTTGGGTGAACCACAGTATCGCTAAGCGCATCGTTAAAGCAGCTCAATCTCTTTCTGCCTGCATTGCCATTGAGGACTTGAGCGGCATTCGAGAACGCACCAATCAACACCCCCGCAGTCGTGAGGAGCGGCGGCGTAGCAATAGCTGGGCGTTCTACCAGCTGCGGCGGTTTATCGAATACAAGGCTGTGAGGGCGGGTGTCAAAGTGGTAGCTGTCCCTGCGGCCTATACCTCGCAGATCTGCCACAAGTGCCTGCATATTTATCCCGACTCCGCTCAATCCTATCGCAAGGGTAAGCAGTTCAAATGCGGGCACTGCGGTTGGGAAGGGGATGCGGATTTTAACGGTGCGAAGGTGATTGCGCTTTTGGGGGCTGCCGTAAACCAGCCTAGAGGTTCGGGCCTGTTTTGTTCTCTGGTGGAGCAGAGCAGGCTCAGGGCTACTGAAAGCCCGCTCCGTACCGCTTTAGCGGTCGGAGTCGGGTAGTTTACTTCTTTAATCTTCAAGGGAGCAGAGAGGAAAGAGCTTCTCCCTTCTCTCCCGTTACTTCCTCTAGTTTATGCCTAGCCTGCCTTGACGGTTGAACCCACTCCAGCCCCCAGGGATCCCAATCGCTGGGTGAGGCGGCTGCCTCTGGTGACCGGCCTTTTGGGCAGCGTCCTTTTGGTTATTAATCGACTGGCCTTTACGCCGGAATTGCTTACCAGCCAGTCCCGTTCAGATGCCTTGGGGATCCTCCTCAGCGCCGTTTTGATCCTGACCGGCCTGCTGTGGCAGCAGGTTCAGCCTCTTCCACCCCAAACGGCCCCCCTGCAGGGGATCCCCGGCTGTGATTGGCATCCCGATCTTTCCGAAAGCGAGAAACTGGAGCTGGCTTGGGCCTCCCATACCCTGCTCAGCACCACTGCCGCCCGCACCGTGGTGATCTGGGTGGGTGGGCGAACCCTCCTGCAACGGGGGATCCTAGCCACCCCCGGCCAGATGCCCTCCATTCAGCCCAAGAGCGTTTTACAGCGGGTCTTGCAGACGGGGCGGCCCGTGTATTTGGTGGATCTCAAGCTGTTCCCGGCCCGCGCCGAGTTCGATGGCCTGTTGCCTCCCGGATCCCAGGCCGTGCTGTGCCAGCCCATCGGCCAGCGAGGGTGCTTGATTTTGGGGAGCGATACCCCACGCAGCTTCAGCCGGCAGGAGCAAACCTGGATTGCCGCCATTGCCGACAAGCTAGCAGCCACCCTACTCCCCTCTCCCCCTGGGAGAGGGGCTGGGGGGTGAGGGCTAGGCGGCGCTCTCCAAGCTCACCTGGAACACTTCGCTGAAGGCTTTTTCCACCTTGTAGCCGGAGTCGATGGTTTCCAAGGGATCCTTGCGCAGGCGGTGACGCAAACACAGGCTGATCACCCGACGGATATCGGCGACGGTGACCTCACTGCGCCCCTCTAGAGCTGCCAGGGCTTTGGCAGCCCGGTTGGTTACAATGTCTCCGCGCAGCCCATCCACCTCCAAAGCCGCACATACTCCGGAGATCTTCAAGCGCAAATCGGGATCCACTGCCACGTTGGGCAAAAGATGTTGGGCTTTTTCGATGCGCTCCCGCAGGCGCTGCTGGGAATCGGCATACTTGGCCAAAAAAGCCTGGGGATCGGCGTCGAACTGGCTGCGCTCCTCCACGATCCGCACCCGCAGGGCGGCATCTCGCACCGTTTCGATCTGGACAAACATGCCAAAGCGATCCAGCAGTTGAGGCCGCAATTCCCCCTCTTCCGGGTTGCCGGATCCCACCAGCACAAACCGAGCCGGATGACGAATGGAAATGCCCTCCCGTTCCACGGTGTTCCAGCCTGAGGCCGCCGCATCCAGCAACACATCCACCAAGTGGTCATCCAGCAAGTTGACTTCATCCACGTAAAGGATGCCTCGATTGGCCTTGGCCAACAGCCCCGGCTCAAAAGCCTTCACCCCCTGAGCTAAGGCCCGCTCAATGTCGAGAGTGCCACACACTCGGTCTTCTGTTGCCCCCAAGGGCAGATCCACCATCGGCACCTGGATCCAAGTGCTTTCCAGCGTTTCTCCCGCCTGCAGGCGCTCCCACACTTGATCGCTCATCAAGTCCCGCTGCCGCGGGTGGCTGTTGAAGGGATCCCCTTTCACCACCTCGATCTGGGGCAGCAGGTCGGCCAAAGCGCGAATGGTGGTGGACTTGCCCGTGCCGCGATCCCCCATGATCAGCACCCCGCCAATGCGCGGGTCGATCACGTTGAGGAGCAAGGCCAATTTCATCTCCTCTTGGCCGACGATGGCCGTAAACGGGAAAACCGGGCGACGTTCCAAATGCATAGGGGCAATAACCAACAATTCATCCCCATTATCCCAGAGGCCACTCCCTTCTGGGTGTCAGATAGGCTGGAAAGGGACTGGAACTGGAACCTAAAGACCAGTTTTCGGTCAAATGGAAAAGCAAGCTCAGTTGTCAGCGTGGACGACGCCCTGGGCTTTCACAGAGAGGAGCAGATAGGATCGAAGCCCGCGGGGTTCATCAGAGTGTTGAACCGGCGTGGGGCCGAAAGCTCACAAAAACTCTAGGCAACCTGAGCAACAGTTGGCGGGTGGGGAGACATCAGCGGTGTCAGGCAAAGCAAGTCGGAGACGGTGGACGGCATTTCCAATCCAAAGCGTGGTCCAAAAAGGGCTGGTGGGTTTGATCTGGGTTTGCACTTGGATCCCTGTGCTCAGTGTCTCTCTGGCCGTGGCTCAAACCCCCACCACCTCTGTGGTGTTGAGCGATGAGCAGGTAACAATGTACGCCCGTATCGTCTTGGAGATGGAGCCCCACCGGCAAGAGGCCCAAAAGCGCTCCCAAGCCACAAACGACCCAGCCAGCAAAGATCAAATCCGGCGAGAATTCATCCGCACCGCGACCGAGATCATCACTCGCCACGGTATGACTGTGCCCGACTACAACCGCATTACACTCTTGATCCGCTCCGAAGAGGGCAAAGCTTTGCAACAGCGCATTGAGGCCGAAATTCTCCGCCTGCAAAGCGAGGATCCCCGACCGCCAGTCCGATAAAAGTAAACTACCCGACACCCGCGCTACGCGCAGAGTGCGGGCTTTATCCCAATCCCCAGCGGCCCCAGGGGGCAGCTAAGTTTCGGAATTTCAGGCGAGTTTACAGTCGCCCCAAGAAGAGAGATCACTTGAGCAGCGTTATAGTCAGCATCCCCTTCCCACCCGCAGTGTCCACACTTGAACGACTTACCATTGCGGTAGGACTTACCCCGCTCAGGGTGGATGTGCAGGCATTTATGGCAGGTCTGGCTGGTGTAGGCAGGCGGCACCAGCACCACAGGCACTCCAGCAATGGCAGCCTTGTAGGCTACAAACATCCTGAGCTGGTAGAACGCCCAGTTGTTAGTCCTGCGCCGCTCAGTCTTGCTCCGAGGCTTCTGATTCAAGCAATCTCTGATGCCTGTCAAGTCTTCAAAAGCCAGTGCCGCACCAATAGCCTGGGCATCTCTGACCAAGGTTTTGCTGATGTTGTGGTTCAGCCATGTCTGGTAGCGCCGTTCTCTCCCAGAGAGCCTTCTCAACAGCCTCCTAGAGCTGCGAGTGCGTTTGGATTGAACCTTGGCGCGTACACGGCTGAACCGGTCACGGACGGCCTGGATGTGTTCTCCACTCCAAGAGCGTCCATTGCTAGCGGTGGCGATATCCCGCCTGCCCAAGTCAACTCCGATTACCTTTGGAGTTTTGCCAGTCGGGGGAGTGTCCAGCTCAACAGCGATGTTGATGTAGTAGTCCCCTTGCTTGGTCTTGGACAGGGTTGCACTTGTTGGCTCCTGGCCTCGCAGAAGCGCTATCTGGTAACCACCGATCTTGAGCTTGAGCCAAACCCGTCCGCTCATCAGGGTCACGCCCACGGCCTGGTCGGACTCTCGGTACTTAAAAGTACGCGCGTCCAAAGTCAGACTGGTGGGGCGGAACTTGTGGACTTGCTTCACCGCCTTGGCATTGCTAATCACCCGACGGAGCGCCTGACAGACGTGGTTGGCTTTCAGCCCCGTTGCTGCCCTTACCGGCCGATAGACCAAGTGGTGCAGCTTGGCGGTGTTCCAGCAGTTCTTTTGTTTGGCGGTGTCGAGAATCTGGTTGCAAGCATTCGCAAAGCCCTGCAAAGTGCGGTCAATTTCTTGACGCAACTCTACAGGGACTATCAGCTTGCAACGTACAGAGATAGTCTGGCTCATGGGCTTATTGTAGTTTATCCAGACTTTTGACCAGCAAACCTATATGGAGGAGGGCTTTCCTCCCGACACCAAGCCTGCGGCTATGGTGCGGGCCTCCAGCCCGAAAATTTGGTGACTGGGGCCGGAGAATGAAGATAGGCTGGAAGCGAACGTTGGTGTTCATCCAGGCGAGCGGGGGAAAAAGATGAACGAGCCCATGTCGCCGTCAGTACGGGCGGCTATCGAGCGGATGAAGTCTCGCTTGCGCATGACTCGTCGCTTTGGGTTTTGGTTCCAGGCAATCTTGGGGGCGACGGCGCTGCTGCTGTGGTTTGGCTTTTTAATCGGCCAAAATACCGTCTATCGAGATGACTCGCTGGGGGCTGTCATCGCCTTCTGGTTCACCTTGTTTACATTGCTCACCCTGGCAGCCGGTCTATTTTTCAACTGGCGCTACTTGCTCCACGCGGAGCGCCGCTCAGCTTCTGCTGATGCCCTAAGCCAATTGGATTTGCCCAAGCAGTTGCAGTTGGTCACCTATGTCAGCCTCATTGGGGCCTTCCTTGCTTTGATTGGTATGGAAGCCCAAGTGGGCGAGCTGTTGGCGCGCATGTTTTCCCGCACCCAGGCCAACCAGGTGACAGGAGTGCTGCTGCTGGCCGCCAACATCAACGTGACGTTTGCCCACTTTGTCTGCTTGGCAGGGGTTCTCTGGATTACCGGTGTCCTCGACCGCGAACCCTAGCGCCGGATCCCTGGCCCACCTTTGGGAGTCATGTGGACAGTGGCGAGACGGCTTGTTGTTTTTATAGTCGTTTACAGTCGTTCCAGTTCAGGGCAAGACACCTGAGCTACTGTTCGCGCTAGCGGGACGGAGTCCTTGAAAGGCCTTCTGGCACGGTGCATTTAACGTTTTAGGCGTGGGTGCAGTGTCCTAGTTTGAATCGAAATGACCATAAATGGGCAAAGCAAAGAGCCCCCAACTTGGGAGATAAGCTGGGGGAAGCCCTTTAGGTTTGCTTGAGTTTTCTCCAGACCACCCAGGCCTTTGAGACCTTTGCGACCTCAGTAAAAGCAATGGCTTTACTTAAAGCCCACTGCCGCTTGCCAGACAAAAGCCAGCAGGAAAAACAGAACAGGGATGATCGGCAAAATGTCGATCAGCGGGTCAAACAATTCATAGCCTTCCGGCAAACTGGCCAGGAGCACCATCGCTGACATAGCAACAAACCTCAGGGGAAAATGCGGCTGAAGAAACTGCTTCTTTCAGAATTAAAACAGAGCTTAACATCATCCAGCAGGGATCCGGACTAAGTTCAAGAAATGTAAAGGAAGTGGCGACCTAGAGAACGCCAATGTTAGAGAGGCCCAAAACGACCCCCACTCCCAACAAATGGCCAAAGCTGGCAACCCCGATGACTTCTGGCCAGGTCATTCCCAGTACCGGCCCAGTCTCTGAGGCCACTCCAGAGGAGGATTTGAAGCTCAAGTAAGCCAGCCCTGTGCAGAGCAGAATGATCACGGCGTTCAGGGGGGACCAGGGGCTGGTTTGAGCGGTCAGAGCCAACAGCGCAACAACAGGCATCATGGTTTCCATCCTCAGCTCAGGTTAACCGACCCTTAGATTACCCCTCCTGCTGGGATCCCCTCGCAATCTGCACATGAATTGCAACAAAACCTCACACTACGGCTTTTCTCTGGCTTCAGGGGCAGTTTGCCGTTGCCGGGATCCTTCAGGAATCCTTGGCCAGGAGAGGAAGGTGCCCCCATGGCTGGGGTTGTGAGGAAAATAAGGCTTGGGCTGAGAAGCTGGGCAGGTCTCTGCCGTATACTAACGAAAGTTAACAAACTTATCTCTTCGATCTCTTTTCGGTGTGATGACTGGGACGCGCTGCCTCGACCCATCCTCTCTGTCTGCACTGTGCGCACCTAAGGATGGCTGCCGATGACTGTTGCTGCTACTGCTGAACCAGCCCAAAAACCTTTCGCATTGCCTCGTGAGCTGTTGGGGCCACCCTCGGAATTTTGGAATCCCACCTTGCTGATGTTTTTGGCTGCGGTGGTGCTTTCGGCCTCTTGCTTTGGCGGGTACGCCTTTTGGCACTGGCCCAAATGGATGGTGTTCTGGCTCAATTTTGTGGCCCTCTATGTTCTGGGCACGGTGATTCACGATGCTTCCCATGGCTCGGCCCACCGCAACCGCTTTCTGAACGAGGCACTCGGACACGGCTCTGCCCTGTTGCAGGGTTTTGTCTATCCCGTCTTTAAGCGGGTACACATGCAGCACCACGCCCACGTCAACCATCCTGAAGACGATCCCGATCACTATGTCTCAACGGGAGGGCCGCTGTGGCTGATCGCGCCGCGGTTTTTCTACCATGAGGTGTTTTTCTTTAAGCGGCAGCTCTGGCGGAAAGGTCGCTGGGATCTGCTGGAGTGGGGCTTGAGTCGGCTGGTGGTTATCCTGACCTTTGGTCTGGCCAGCTACTTCGGCTACACCGACTACATCATGAACTATTGGCTACCCCCTGCCTTTATCATGGGGTTCTTGCTGGGCTTGTTTTTTGACTACCTGCCCCATCGCCCTTTTCAATCCCAAGAGCGGTGGTACAATGCCCGCGTCTATCCCGGATGGCTGACCAACATTCTGCTGTTGGGGCAAAACTATCACCTGATCCACCATCTCTGGCCTTCTGTTCCCTGGTACAAATACCAAGCAGCCTACTGGGCAGCCAAACCTGAGCTGGACGCGCGCAACTGCCAGCAAACGCTGGGGATCTGGGAGAAGGGAGAGTTTTGGGGCTTTTTGTACGATGCTCTGATCGGTCTGCACTGGCACAAGCCCACTTCAGCTCACCCCGCTGCGCCAGCCAATCCAGAATCGGAGGGATCCCCTGCGGATCCACAGCTTGGCTAGCATGGTTTGGCCAACGCTGCAAGTCCCGCAGGTGCTGCTGTTTGTGGAAGCGGCCAGCCTGTTGCAGGACTCTAGCCAGGTTTTGCTGCAGGCCGGTCGGGCAACGGCAGATTTGCCGGAGTTGATCGCAGAAGCGCAGGCGCGGGCCGAAGCCCAGGTGCAGCTCCTTGGGATCCCCGCAGACTTGCGGGCACAGGTGCGAGGGATCCTCAGGTTGACCTCGCCCCAAGAGGTGCTGGCCTACTTGCAGGACTTGCTGGACAGGGGATCCGGCCCGGATTTGGAAACCTTTTTGGAGCAGGCGGGATCTGCCTCTACGGTGCTGCGCTTTCCCCCCCTGTTGGTGGGGGCTGTGGCTCTGGAGGTGGTGCTGGAGCGGTTGGACTTTTCCCCAGAAGAGCGGGCTGTGGTGCAAGCCCAACGGGATCAATGGGAACAGGCTCTGGCGGAATTGGCCATCCACCACAGGGTTTCCCCAGAGCCGCTGCAGGCTGCTGCCGAGACGGTGCTGCGGGCGGCTTCAGCAGAGGAGCTGCTGCAACTGGGGCAGGATCTCCTTCAAGATCTCCAAGATCTCGCTGCTGCTGATTCTGAGCCAGAAGCCGAGCCCCAGGTGGAATTGGCGGGGCCTCTGCTGTTCATGATGGTGGCCGATCACCTGTTGGCCCAAACAGAGTATCCGCTGACCCCGGAGCAGCGGCTGGACTTGCAAACCAATCGCGCCGTGGCAGAAACCCGCTACTTGGCCATGCAAAAGTTGGGCCGCATTGAAAACTTGGCGGAGCAGCAGGCTTATATTCGATCCTGGATTGACCAAGCTTCCGTACCGGATTTGCTGCAGGCTTTGGATCGCTTTTTCGCGGCGTCTGAACCCAACTCGTGAGGCCCAGAGATCACCAAAGGTTTGCTATCCCCTATCCTGGAAGCAAAGGGATCCCACTTGAGGTGCGAAAGTGGACTGGGGCAGCCTGTTCTGGATTTTCCTGATCTTCAGCTCTTTGCAACCTCTGCTGAACCGTCGTGCCCAAGAGTTCCGGCGCTTGATGGCCATTCGGGAGTTGGAGCAAAAGCGGGGCAGCCGGGTGATTCTGCTCATTCACCGCCAGGAGTCGATTAGTTTTTTGGGGATCCCGGTTTCCCGCTACATCAGCATCGAGGACTCCGAACAGGTGTTGAGGGCAATTCGCCTTACCCCACCCAATACCCCGATTGATTTGATTTTGCATACCCCCGGTGGCCTGGTGCTGGCCACGGAGCAAATTGCCCGCGCCTTGATCCGCCATCCGGCCAAAGTGACAGTGTTTGTGCCCCACTACGCCATGTCGGGGGGGACAATGCTGGCCCTGGCCGCCGACGAAATCGTCATGGATGCCAATGCAGTCCTGGGGCCGGTGGATCCACAGTTGGGGGGGTATGCTGCCGCCAGTATTCTGCAGGTGGTGGCGGATAAACCCATTGCCGAAATCGATGACCAAACCTTGATCCTGGCAGATCTGGCCCGCAAAGCGATGCAACAGGTACAGAACTTCGTGCGGGATCTCCTGAAGGACGATGTGCCCAAGCGCAAAATTGCCCCCGAACGCATCGAGCCCCTCATCCAGTACCTAACCAGTGGACAAGTTACCCACGACTACCCCATCACCGCCGAAGAAGCCCAAAGGTTGGGCCTGCCCATTTCTACCGAGTTGCCACCCCAAATCTATGCCCTGATGGACTTGTACCCGCAGGCCACCATAGGCCGTCCTTCTGTACAGTACATCCCTATCCCCTATGATCCCCGCCCCGCTCTGCCCAGAGGGGGATCCCGCTCTGGCCTAGGGTGAACTCTTGGCGTAAGCTTCCATAGCTTCCAGGCGCAGCCCCCCTGCCCGGCGAAACAGCTCTTGTCCGGTGTGCAGATGGCGGTCGTCGAAGTTCAGGGGGAAATACTGCAGCTCCTCTAGAGCGTCCTCTAGGTGGTTGAGGGCGTAGTAGAGGCGAGAAGCCACTCCCCCCAGGCTGCTGGGATTGGGGAGGCGGCCAAAGATCTGCTGGGCTTGGGCCAGTTTCTGCGCACACTCTTCCAGATAGTCAGCAAAAGACTGCAACAGGTTGGGATCAAAGGGATCCGCCGCCAAAGCATGCAACTGAGGCTCTAGGGAAGACAGCAGGGGCCCCAAAACTCGGTTTAGGGGGGTGTAGACCTGTTGGATCCAGGCTGCGCGGGCGATGGCTTCGTGGCTGACGGTTTCATGGGGAGATCCCCTCGGCTGAGGGCAGGGTGAGGTGCGGCTGGAGTGCAATTGCCGGTCGTAGTCGCGGCGAGATTGCGGATCTTTGAGCACCGCGTAGGCAGCGTTGATCTGGCGGATGCGCTCAGCGGTGGCCCGATCTTTTTTGGCCAGCAGGCTATCGGGATGGTGGTACTTGACCAAACGACGGTAGGCGGACTTGATCTCCTCCGCCGTCGCCCCCACGGCAACGCCCAAAACTTCGTAATGGGATCCGCTCTCCATAACCCCTAGGCTTGCCGGAAAGAAAAGAAACTTCCACATTGTACCTGCAGCCTAGAATAAAGGTGAGTTTTCCGGTGCTGCCCCATGTCTTCTTCTCCACAGGGATCCCCCAACCCTTTCAGTGCCCTCTTGGGGGCCGCCATCGCCGTCAGTTTGGGCTACGGGTTCTTTCAACTGCTGCTCTCGATGTTGGCCAAGTTGCCGCCGATCGATGTGGAGATTGGATCGTTGGCCCGCGGAATCAGCATTCTGGTGCGCTACCTGCTGGTCGGTTCCGTTTCCCTGATTGCCTTCATGTTTGCCATGGTGGGGTTGGGGCTGGCGGCCTATTGTGTGCAATTGCTGGGAGAGCGGCTGACCTCCTCTCAGCGCTGAACCTAGGGGCACAACCTGATACATTTACGCTGAACACTGCTGAACATCACTGTTCAACTATGCAGCGATAGCATTCTGTTTGTTTCCAACCAGAATGGCGGTATCCCGCAAAGCTTTGAGTAGAATACCCAAAGCGCAGTTTCCGTGTCGTCTTACTACCAATTTTCTGCTTTGCTTTGGCTACCATGTTGGCAGACTCGAAAGTAAACAGAAAGATCAACTGGTAGTAATCCGTACTGAACATATTATACATTATTTTCAGTATAGTTGAGCTTATTATTGACTAGAGTCATGCTCTGGCCGACTCGTTGGGCGTTTATCATGATGAGCCAGCTTCTTCTCAGCGCAGCACCACCTTGGGGGAGAGCAACAAAGTCAGGGATCCCTGGCGGTAGTCAATCCGGCCTTCGGCAAAGCGCACTTGGGCTAGGCCCGCTTTTTTGAGGGTGATCGCGTGGGCGTTGGCCGGGTTTAGACCAACAGCCGCTTGTACCCACAGGCTCAGATCCGGCTGGTGACCGACCAGAGCCAAAGACGCCAGAGGTTCCCGCTCTGCTTGCCAGCGCACCAGGTCAGCAAAACTGCCGCCCGGAGCCAGCGGTTCAAACACCTCCACAGCTTCGGCCAGGTTCTCGTCCAAAAAGATCTCAGCCGTCTGCCGAGCCCTCACCAGGGGACTGGTGAGCAGGAGATCCCACCTCCAGCCCATGTTCTTGAGCTGGCGGGCAATCTTGCGGCAGCGCTTGCGACCTTCGTCTGTAAGGGCCCGAAAGGCATCCTCGACTTCTGGCCGGGGTTCCTCGGCTATGCCATGGCGAATAAAATCCACGGCCAATTCCTGTCGGGCAGTCTGCTTTTCTGCCGCCCCCTGATGGTGCTCCGCGCTGCTAACGCGAACGCTCTCCTGTTGTTCAGACCCAGAGACCATAGAACCCCGTCCTGTCAGCGCGAACGGCACTGTCAAATCTTGACTGCCAAATCTTGGAATAACTGTAACTCTCCCAGAATACTGTGGGAAAAAAGCCCACTCCCTCTACGGCAGCACTCCCGCGACAAAACCGGAAGTCATGAAGAAGACGAGGGGTTATGCAGTCGCTGGCTGACCAGAGTGCGCCCCTCCTGGGTGTAGAGCTGCCAGTAGTTCCAGTAGTTGCCAAACACGGACTTCACATAGCCCCGGGTTTCGGGGAAGGGGATCTGCTCCACAAACACGTCCGGATCCCCGAAGCCAAAGCGGTTCAGCCATCTGGCCACGTTGCCGGGGCCACCATTGTAGCTGGCCAGGGCCAGCAAGGTGTTGTCTTGATAGGTGCGGTGGGTGTAGTCGAAGTACCAGGATCCCAGGTAGAGATTGTCGGCGGGGTTGGTGAGGCTGTACTGGGCCAGGCCGATCTGCTGGGCAATCCAGCGGCCAGTAGCGGGCATCACCTGCATCAAGCCCAAAGCCCCCGAGGCCGAGACGATCTCTGGCTCAAAGCGGGATTCCTGCCGGATCAAAGCCGCCACCATCAAAGGATTGAGGTTAAATTGCCGCGACCAGCGGGCCAAGCCGGGTTGGGCGTAGGGATCCCCGCTCCAGGAATTGTCTGGGCCCGCATAGTAGTGCAGCGGATAGATGGCCTGCCAGAAATCTTGGCGCTGCCTCAACGTCTCCAGCAAGGGATCCGGCTCTTCGCTAAAGCGCAAAGCAGCCACCTGGTTAATGCCCCGCAGGTGCTCTCCGGCGCTGTTGCGCAAAATGCCCGTGACAAAGCGCTCGGCAACGCTCATCTGGCGGGGATCCCGCTGCACGGGAGTTTCGCCCTGCCAGCGTTCCCAGGCCAGTTGGCTGGCTCCCATCAAATGCAGGGTTTGCGTAACTGCAGAGACCCCTGGCAACGGTTGGCGCACCGGCTGAAAATCCACCTCAACCCTTTTGCGCCCGCTGTAGAAATCCCCCACCGGCCAGCCCAGTTGCACTGCCGACCGCCAGCCGTAGTAGGTGTGGGGAAACTGCCGCAGCACCTGCCGATAGGTTTGCCGAGCTGCAGCCACATCCCCCTGCTGTTCCCGCCATTTGCCCGCCCAGTAGAGCAGTTGTGCCCCCATTTCCGTGTCCCGCTGGGCGGATCCAATCTGTTGAGCTAGGGCGATGGCTTGGCTGAGATTGCCTGCTTGCGCTTGGCTCCAGGCCACCGTCCAGGCGGCGTTGGCCGCAGCTTCGCTGGCTGGAAAGCGATCCCAAAGGGCTTGCCGGGTGGCTTGGGCCGATTGGGGGCTGGCGTTGCGATCATAGAGCTGGCTGAGGCTGAGCAACGCCTCTGGAGCTTCTTTATCTGAGCCGGCTCCCACCTGTCGAAGCAAGTCGATCGCCGTCGGCAGGTCGCTCAGTTCCGCCAAACGGCGGCGGGTGAGAGAAGCCTCTGGCCCATCGGGAAACTGTGCCAGCAGCGCTTGGTAAGCCGCTTTGGCCTGGGGAAACTCCCGCGAGATCTGGTGGCTGCGGCCCCAGCGGTAGAGGTTCTGAGAGGTGGCGGGGGCACGCCCATAGGCCCGGGCAGCTTTGCCGTACTCCCGTTGCTCCCAGTAGGCATCGGCGAGGATCTGCCAGTCGGAAGCCGTGAGGGATCCCTCCTGAGCCTGCCGCCAGCGATCCAGCAGCGGCGTTAGCCCAGGGGTTTGCGGGTGATGTTGGGC
The DNA here is from genome assembly GCF_054060435.1 of Thermostichus sp. MS-CIW-34. NCBI lineage: Bacteria > Bacillati > Cyanobacteriota > Cyanophyceae > Thermostichales > Thermostichaceae > Thermostichus > Thermostichus sp. MS-CIW-34. The sequence goes on from NZ_JBSSDE010000003.1 coordinate 53,658, forward strand.
CAAATCCCGCAGCAGGTCATAGCGGTCGGGATCCAGCTCTAGCAAATGCTTGAGGGCACGTCCAGTCAGCGGGTGGGTGGGAAATTGCTGCCGCAGCCGATCCACCTGGCCCATCCCCCAGAGGGCGTAGGCGGCCACAGGACTGTGGGGATATTCCTGCAAAATCTGGGGCCACCAGATCCCTTGGGCTGTTTCCTTGTCCTGCAACTGTTCATAGGCTTGGGCCCTGAGCTTCCAAATCTCTTCCCTCAGAACCGGCAGGCTCTCTTCCAGCCCCTGCAAATGCTTCAAGGCAGATTGCGCTTGGCCGGCTTGCAGCGCTGCGTAGGCCCGCAGAAAGGCCGTTGTGGAAGTTTGGGGCAGTTGCGTCGGATCCCTGTCTTCTCGTGCAGAGGCCACTTCTACGGTTTCTGCCCAGGATGAGGTGTAGAAGCCCCAGACAGCTCCACCCAGAGCCGCTCCCGCTGCCAGCACACCGGCAGCCCATCTTGTCCAGCGTCGTTGGCTGCTTGTCAGGATCCCCATGCTTTACCTCCCCACCACCTCTGACCTACGATACTCAACCTGACTGCGTTGAGTCACCAGACAACTCGATACTTGCGAAACGGCTGGAAAGCTCACCTGGCAAGCGGTCACCGAGCATTGGGGCCAGGCGATAGGCAGGGAGAGATGCAACGATTTCTTCAAACTTCAAACGGCGGTGAAACGGCTCATTTCCCCAATTGCGTTGTCGGGCTTTCACTGCGGTACACCTTGGCCCCGACACTGCGCAGCTTTTCGTCAATGGCTTCATAGCCACGGTCGATGTAGTGCAATCCGTGGATCGTGGAGCAGCCTTCAGCCGCCAGACCGGCCAACACCAGGGCCGCACCCGCCCGCAGGTCGGTAGCCACCACCGGAGCGCCGGAAAGGGACGGCACCCCTCGGATCAGGGCCACTCGGTTCTTCAGGCGAATATCGGCTCCCATGCGATTCAGCTCGGGAATGTGGTGCATGCGGTTTTCAAACACCGTCTCCTCAATGGTGCAACTGCCCTCGCTCAAGGCGGCCAAGGCCATGATCGGCGCCTGCACATCGGTGGGGAAACCGGGATAGGGCAGCGTTTGAATATCGGTTGCCTGACACAGCCAGCCTGAGCTCAGTTGAGCCGGGGCAATGCGCAGCCGGTTTGGGCCTTCCTCTTCCACCCGCAGCCCCATCGCTTGCAACTTGGCGATCACCGCCCGCAGATGATCGGGAATAACAGGGCCAACCGTGAGGTGAGAGCGGGTAATGGCCCCGGCAATGAGATAGGTGCTGGCCTCGATGCGGTCGGGAATGACCGTGTACTCTGTTCCATGCAAGCGGGGCACCCCTACCACCACAACCGTATTGGTGCCGACACCGCGAATGCGGGCCCCCATGGCTTGACAAAAACGGGCTAGATCCGCCACCTCCGGCTCTTGGGCGGCGTTCTCGATCACCGTTTCTCCATCCGCCAGCGTAGCGGCCATCATCAAGGTCTCGGTGGCACCGACGCTGGGATAGTCCAGGTAAATACGGGTTCCCAACAATTTACGGGCATAGGCATGAACCACCCCATGCTCGATTTGTACCGTCGCCCCCAAGGCTTGTAGACCCCGCACATGCAGATCCACAGGACGAGACCCGATCGCACAGCCGCCGGGCAAGGGAACTCTGGCCACCCCCAGCCGCGCCAACAGAGGCCCTATGATGAAAAAGCTGGCCCGCAACTGGCTGACCAATTCATAGGGAGCTTGAGAGGTTTTCAGGGAGCTGGCATCCAGGTCGAGGGTATTGCCAACATGGGAAACCTTAACTCCCAGCGTGGCCAGGATCTGTCCCATGCGTTCAATGTCCAGCAGACGCGGCACGTTGTGAATTCGACAGGCCTCAGGAGCCAAGATGGCCCCGGCCATCAGCGCCAAGGCAGAGTTTTTTGCCCCGCCAATGGGGATGTGGCCACTCAGGGTCTGCTTGCCAATGATTTTCAGCACTGGCCCCATCATCTCTGGCGCGGTTGCCATGCCGGTCTGGGGCGGCGTCAGGCCAGGCTCTAGGGGATCCGCCCCGCTGACGCGATTGTCAAAACCTTTCAATCTCCCTCCTCACCCACAAAAAATAGGCGAACCCTTCTCAGAGAATACTCTGGGGATCACAGCAGCGGCTAAACTCGCAAGCCAAATTGGGTGTGAGGAAGAAGTTCCCATGGCTGTGCTTCTATCCTGCAGCAGCGGACAGGGGAGCGGCTAGGCCAGTTCACCAGATGCAGGTTCTCAGCGAAGGCAACTGGGGGGCAGCCCAACAGCAGGGGGCGGTATGATGGATGCTCAGGGGAAGTGCTTGCAAGGAAAACAGGAAGGAGACAGCCGATGATTGCCACTCAAGTCTCTGCCCAAGAGTTGTTTCGGGCCGCCTATGAAAACCGCTACACCTGGGATCCCGCTTTCCCAGGCTACAGCGCCGAGGTCAGCTATTGGGATGGGGAGCGCACATTCGTTGGGCAGGTGCGAGTGGGGGCAGACCTAAAGGCCACCGTTACGGGCGTAGAAGATGAGGAAGCTCGAAAAGCCATTCACAACCAACTTTGGGAGATTGCCATTCACCGAGTGCGCCGCAGCTTCGACGAGACCCATGGGAACAACACCTTCCGTTACGGCCAAACCCTGCCCGATGGCACAGTGGAGATCCTGGTGGGGGGCAAAGCAGAAGGGGATCGCTACCACGTGCGCGATAACCAGGTTACCATGGTGCATCGGCATATCCACGGAGTGGTGGTTACCATCCACACCTTCAGCAGCCACGATACCGGCGAAGGCTATCTTTCCCACCGCTACGATTCCGTCTATCACGATCCCCAAACGGGCCAGCAAAAGGGCGGGCGCAGCCAATTCGAGGATCTGTATACAAAAGTGGGCAAGTACTACATCCTCTCGGAGCGGTGTATCCAGACGGAGACGGAAACCGGCCCTGTGGAGAAGCGCTTCACCTTCAGCAACTTGACCTTGCTGGACACTGGGGCGTGAGCGACCCGGCATTGACCCCAGCAGGGTAGGGGGCCAGCTCTCCCGTTCGTCACTGTTGGGCAGCTACCGGGAGGCTGAGTTCACGCCCTTCTTGGCGGCCAAGCCTTTCTCGATAACGGGAAAGCCGATCTGTAGGCTTTCAAGCTTTGTTGCAGAACGATCCTCCCGGTTAGAAAAAGCAAGAGAGCCTGAGCTATGCTTTGAATATTCTCCCGCCTGCGATTGGCATGGACAACACCACAGCAAAACCTGACCCGGATGCCGAAGCCCCCATTGGTGCCCCTGAGCTGATCATTCGCCCCGCCCAACTGGGGGATCTGGAGGCTGTGGAAGAGATTTTGGCGCAAGCCTTTGATGAAGAGTACAGCAGCCGCTCGGTGGATATTCGTCGCCAAGTGCGGCGGTTGCGCCAGTGGTATGGGCCCCTGAAAACCCTGACCCTGTTTCCCAATCGCTTCCAGCACATGTTTACAGTGCATGTGGCGGAGCTGAAGGGCAAGATTCAGGGGGTGATTCAGGTTTCTCCCTTCAACCATTCCCGCAGCACCTGGCGGGTCGATCATATCGCAGTGGCGCCCTCTGCCCAGCGACAGGGGGTGGGATCCCGGCTGCTCAAGCACTGCATGGAGCACTTTCGGGAAGCTCGCACCTGGATCCTGGAGGTGAACATCCACAACAAAGGGGCAATGGCGCTCTACCGGCGCAACGGCTTCCAACCCTTGGCTCAGATCACCTACTGGTCGATTCCAGCCGATATTCTGGCAGCTCTCAGCCAGCACGAGCCCAAATTGCCCAACCTGGTGCCGGTGACCAACCGGGATGCCTATGCCATCTACCAACTGGATACGGGATCCATGCCGGCCACTGTGCGCCAGGTGTACGACCGTGAGGTGAACGATTTTCGCACTAGCCCACTGGATTGGCTTTTGGAGCAGGCCAAATGCGCCATTAGCCAGACGGAGCGGGTGGAAGTGTGTGTTTATGAGCCCGAACGCAAAACCGCCATCGGCTACTTCAACTTGAAGTTGGATCGCACCGGGCAGCAACCTCATGTGGCCAAGCTTACGGTTCACCCTGCCTACACTTGGCTTTACCCCGAACTCATGGCCAAGATGGCCCAGCTTACTCAGGCTCATCCGCCGCAATCTCTGGCCTTGGCCTCCACCGATTACCAGCCGGAACGGGAGGAGTTCTTGCTGAAGCTGGGAGCCCAGGATGTAGAGCGGACGTTGCTGATGTCGCGTTCGGTGTGGCACAAAATCCGCGAAAGCCGCCTCTTTACCTGGGATAGTGCTTATCTCAACGCGATGCTGCGGGGATTACAGGTGAAGCAGCCGGTGCCGGAGCGGTTTGAGGGGCCACCGGAAGGCTGGCTGGAGCACCACTTTCATCCCATCAGCCCAACTGAGCCGGATCCCAGCTCTGGTCGCGTCGGCGGTGCGGAGTCCTCACCAGGGCTCTCCAGAGACTCCCAATCTGAGGCTTCTCCACCCCCTAGCTAAGGGAGAGAGAGCCCCAATCCTGGCTTGCTTGCACCTTGCGAAAAACGGATGAAAGACCCGAAGGGCAATTCTACTGCGGATCCCTCTTGGCGGGCGCTGATTCAGGCGGCACTGCACCGGAACCGTAGCGATCCCGGTGTGCGGTATTTGCAATTGGCCACGGTGGATCCCCAGGGGCATCCGCGCAACCGCACGGTCGTTTTCCGGGGGTTTTTGGGCGATACCGACCGCATTCAATTGGCGGTGGATAGTCGCAGCGAGAAGATCCGACAAATTGCCCACTGCCCCCAAGCCCAGATCTGCTGGTATTTCTGCAAAACCCGCGAGCAATTCCGCATCGCTGGCACCCTTGAGGCCATCGCCGCCGATCATCCGGATCCCCAGGCCCAGCGCCAGCGGCAGCAGTTGTGGCAACAGATATCGGAAAAAGGACGGCTCCTCTGGTTTTGGCCGGAACCTAAGGGGCTGCTTGCCCCGCCAGAGGCTTTTATTCAAGAGTTGCCGAAAGAGAAAGATCTGCTGCCCCCGCAGACTTTTGTGGCATTACTGCTGGAGCCAACAGAGGTGGATCACTTGCAGCTTAAGGGGGATCAGATCTATCCCCAATTGCGGACAGTGTACGAACGTACCTCCCAAGGGTGGCAGCGTCGGGCCGTGAATCCCTGAAGGCGATCCAAACTGGTTTCAGCCTGGTCTGGAGTGGGGGATCCCTTATTCCTTGTTCCTCCAAAGCACAGGGAATAGAGGAATGGACGTGTTAACGTAGCTGAACGATCGTGTTCTGCACGGTGGGGGCGTTATCCTCTGATGGAACTCTGTACGCGTATGGCTGGTCTATCAGGGGTAGGGCAGCAGTTGATGCCTTTTGTCTAACTCGACACGTATCACTTTGGCTTGCAGTGGTCTCGATGTGCGTCTTGATCTGCTCATTCGCTCAGGCTGTTGCCTCTTTTTTCGCCGGCGGCCCATTGCTGAACAGAGCTTTGAGGGGCAAGGGATCCCTAGTGTTGTCTGTCGCTTTGGTTGGGGTAGGGGTTCTCGTGCAGGGATTGAGAGCACAGACTCTGGAGAAACCGACGCTGGAAGCCTTGGAAGATTCCGTTGAGGGGAATGTTGTCCCTGTTCTGCACTCAGAGCCTGCCTTGCCCCCCCAGGCTGCCCCCACCTCCGCCCGCACAGGATCCTTTCGGGTCGGCAATCGCACGCCCCATCCGGTTCGGCTGGTGATCTTGATGCGCAGCGGCGAACGGATGATCAATCCGGAAACGGCCCACTGGGACTTTGCCCCTGGAGAGGGGGGGAGCGAGGGATTGCTGCTGAGCTTGGGAGAAGAACCGCTGCAAATCGGCCCCGGAGACATTGTGGTGGCTTTCGCCTTGGATGGAACCCGCCGCTATTGGGGGCCAAATGTGGTGGGAGAGTCTCTGGCCCCGTTTTGGGATGGGGAGAGCGGCTCCTGGTCGATGATCTTGCAGCCTTAGGGTGCTCCGCGCGCAGCTTGGACATTTGCAGCGGTCACCTCAAACTCCTCTGGGGCAACTTCTCCATTCCTCACTCTTCTGGGCCGAAGGGGGAGGATCCAAGCAACAGAACATTTTGAGAACAGTCTCCAAACCATAGTCATTTCAAGCTAGATTGAGACACTCCCCAAGCGCTCTGTGCCGCTGCCGCGACCAACCCCAGCTCTTCTCCCAGAGAGAGAGGGAAGTTAGGGAACAATGCAACAGAAATGTTTCATTCCTGTTTAATAATGACTACACAAGTGGCTGCGCAGTTTATAGCTCTGTAGGGTGTTGGCCAGCAGCATCGTTACCGTCATCGGCCCTACGCCGCCCGGTACGGGCGTGATGGCAGCGGCCAACTCTTTGACCGCTTCATAGTCCACATCTCCCACCAGTTGCTCAGATCCGGCAGGGGTCTCGATGCGGTTGATGCCAACGTCGATGACCACCGCGCCGGGTTTCACCATGTCTGCCCTCAATAGGCGGGGGCGGCCCACGGCCATCACCACAATGTCGGCGGCGCGGGTCACTTCTGCCAAGTCGGGGGTGCGGGAGTGGGCTAGGGTGACCGTCGCATCGGCGGCCAACAACATCAAGCTCAAGGGCTTGCCCACCAAGATGCTGCGACCGACCACCACTGCCTTTCGGCCTGCAATCGGGATCCCTTCTGCCTGCAACAGGCGCATCACGCCCAAAGGGGTACAACTGCGTAGGCCGGGCTCGCCGCGCAACAGCCGGCCCAGGTTGAGGGGGTGAAGTCCATCCACATCTTTGTCGGGATTGATGGCCAGAAGGGGGGGGATGGGATCCCAGCCGGGGGGCAGGGGCAGTTGGACGAGGATGCCATCCACCCGCTCGTCCTGATTGAGTTGGTCGATGGTGTCGAGCAAATGGGCAGGGGAGTCTTGGGCGGAAAAATGTCGGCCAAAAGAAGCAATGCCCAACCGCTCACAGGCCCGCTCTTTGCCGCGCACATAAGCCGCACTGGCGGGATCCTCTCCAACCCGCAGCACTGCCAATCCCGGTGGCCGCCCCACCTGGGGTATCCAAGCTTGCACTTGGGCGGCCATCTCCGCTTGCAAGCGGGCGGCTAAGGCTTTGCCATCGAGGATCTTTGCGGGCATGGGGGCGCAAGGATAAAGACAACCATCCAACGACCATCCATAGTGAAGCAGAATGGCGACAGCAGTGCAGGGGGAATGATCAGGTGGGATCCCTAGAACGCCTGCGAGTCTTCTTCCTCTTGGCCCAATTGCTCGATGATGATCTCCACCTGCTGCCGCTTTTGCTCTAAAAAGTCCGCGCAGGTTTTCAGGGTTTGGGCGGCCTGTTGAAAGCGCTCCACCACTTCCGCCAGATCCAGTTCCCCCGATTCAATCTGGGCAATCAAAGTTTCCACCTCGGCAATGGCTGCTTCATAGCGCCACGGCTCCTCACGTTTGCGGCGGCTCATGGCTCTCCTCTACTCGTACCCATAGGCTTCCCGAGGCCAGTTGTATCATCAGGCGGGTTTGGGGAGGCAGGCGATGGGTGCGGATCAGGGATCCCTCTTCATCTCGCACCAAGGCATAGCCCCGTTTCAGAATGGCTTCGGGATCGAGCGCTTGGAGGCGATCTTGTAGGGCCTGTTGGTGCTGTTGGTGTTGCTGGAGGCGATGGCGCACGGCTTGGAGCAGGCGATGTTGGCGCTGGGTCAAGCGCTCCTGGGCCTGTTGCAACAGCCGCTCTGGATGCACGTAAGCCAGGTGGTGTTGGGCCTGCTGCAAACGCTGCTGGGCCCTTTCCAAAGCTTGGCGAGTGCGTTCGATCAACTTCTGGCGCAACTGGGATCCCTGACGCTGCAATTCCCCCAGATCCGGCACGATCCGCTCGGCAGCTGCCGTTGGGGTATGGGCGGCGTAGTCGGCAGCGTAGTCAGCCAGGGTTTCATCCCGCTGGTGGCCAATCCCGGTGACCACCGGGATCCGACATTCGGCAATGGCTCGCACCACCCGCTCATCGTTAAAACAGGCCAAATCTTCGCTGGCTCCACCGCCCCGCGCCAAAAGAAGCACTTCCGCCCGCCCATCCTGTTCCACCCGGCGAATGGCCCGCACAATTGATTCCGGGGCCGCCTCCCCTTGCACTTGAGCTGGGGAGAACAGCACCCGTAGCCCGGGGTAGCGCTGGTTGAGGGTGCGCCGAATATCTCCCCAGCCGGCAGCGTGGGGGGAACTAACGACGGCAATGCACTGGGGATGAACAGGCAGAGGTCGTTGATTATCGAACAAGCCCTCAGCACTGAGGCGGGCCTTGAGCTGTTGAAATCGCAACGCCAACAGCCCTTCCCCGGCAGGCAGCAATTGCCAGATGACGAGGCGATAATGGCTGCCGCCGCTATAGATGCCAAGTTGCCCAAGGGCAAGCACCTGTTGCCCCACTTCCGGCCAGAAGCTGAGCCGGGAAGTTTGGCCCTGCCAGACCACCCCCTTGAGAACGTCACCGGTTTCCGGATCGACTAGGGTCAAGAACAGGTGGCCATTGCGGTTGCGCTGGCAACTGGAGACTTCCCCGCTCACCCACAGCCTGACCAAGTAGGGATCCCCGGCCAGCAGCGATTTCAAATAACGGGACACTCCCCCCACTGAGAGCAGGGGAGCTTCATCCGTGAGCAAAAACTCCATCCCACTGCTGCGGGCGGCTAAAGTCACTTCTGAAGGGACAGGATCGCGCATCCAGGGTTCTCGAATAGCGATGGGACTTGTCGGGATCCCATCTAGAATAGGCGACAACCGGGCGAGAGAGGAGGTGAGCTGGCGGGTGACCTTCGCCCAGTGGCTGGGGCTAGGGGCGCTGTTGGGCCTGCTAGTTCTGCTTTGGCAGATCCGGCAGATCCTGCTGTTGGTGTTCGCGGCCATTGTGTTGGCAGTAGCATTGGATACCTTGGCCCAGATCCCACAGCGCTACGGCTTTCGGCGTGGCCCCTCAATTGTCATCACCAGTTTGACGGTTTTGGTGGCCGCGATCTTGGTGGGGCTAATCGTGGTGCCCCCCCTGGCGGAGCAGTTGCGGCGGCTGTTTACCGATGGGGTGCCCGCCGGGATCGTGCAAGCGCAGCGGCTGTTCGAGAGCTTGATTCTCTCTTTGCCGACGGATATTGAGCTGCCGACGCTGCGGGAATTGGCCAATAGCTTGGTGCCCCAGGCCACCGAGTTGGTGCGACAGGTGCGCGACTTTTTCTCCGAGTCCTTCACTGCCTTTTTTGGCACCCTGCTCAACCTATTGTTTGTAATCATCCTCACCATTTTGTTGTTGGCGGATCCCCAAGCCTACAGTCGCGCTTTTGTCTCGGTTTTCCCGGCCTTTTACCGTCCCCGCATTCGCTACATCCTCAAGCGCTGTGAGCTGGCGCTGCGAGGGTGGCTGATGGGGATCCTGTTTACCAGCACCTTGGTGATGCTGCTGAGTGGGATCGGGCTGTGGATTTTGGGGGTGCCCCTGATCTTGGCCAATGCGGTGCTGGCGGGATTGTTCAACTTCATCCCCAATATCGGCCCCACCTTAAGCGTGGTGGCCCCCATGCTGGTAGCCCTCACGGATGCCCCTTGGAAGTCCTTGGCAGTGCTGGGGCTGTATATCCTGATCCAGCAGTTGGAAAGCAGCGTCTTCACCCCCATCGTTATGTCCCGACAGGTGTCGCTCCTGCCCGCCCTAACCCTAGTAGCTCAAGTTACTTCAGCCTTTTTCTTTGGGGTGCTGGGCCTGTTCCTGGCCGTGCCTTTGGCGGCAATCCTGCAGGTGTGGATTCAGGAGGTGCTAATTCGGGATGTCCTGGATCCCTGGCAGGGATCCCGATTGCGGCCCTTGCTCAGGTTGGAAAGTGGAGAGAACGGGATCCAAAGCTCCACCCAGGCGGAAAACCAGGATCCCATTCCGCGACCGCAATCGGTGCGAGAAGGTTGAGGGGGCAATGCTCCTGACTTGGCTCAACCCCATCAGCTTAGCCACACGACCGGCCCTTCCATTGGGCAGGAATCGACGTTCTCCCCACGGCTAGAGTCGGGGGATTCTTTCCCGTCGCTCCACGCTCCTCGCGCTTGACCGGTGTGAGAACGCGACAACTGGCAACTGCGCACCCAGGCAGAGCGGCATCGGGGAAACAGTGAGGCCCACGGCCCGCTGTGCGAAGGGCATTCTGTCAACCAAGGATTCTGTCCCGCTATCGCTCACCTGGCAAGGTTGGACTGTGGAGTCCCGGCGGGAAAAGCCGCAACCCCTGCTGTCGCACCCGCCGCTCCTGGAAAGGGATAGGGGTCACGCGCGGCAAAGGCGTAGCCACAGGCTGGGGAGTTGAAGTGGGCACAGCTTGCGGAGAGGGCTCTGGGCTGGGCTCAGGCGTAAGCTCAGGTTCAGGAGTGGCCACCACGGGCGGTGGCGTTGGAACAGCCGGGATCCCCTCTGGTGTCGGACGGGGGCGGCCCAGTTGAAAGCGCGGCTGGCGACGAGGTGCAAGCGTGGGCGTCGCCTCTGGCGTTGGAGTCGGAGTGGGTGTGGGTGTGGGCGTCGGGCTGGGTGTTGGCGTCGGAGTAGGAGTGGGCGTGGGTGTCGGAGTTGGCGTTGGCGTCGGAGTAGGAGTGGGCGTGGGTGTCGGAGTTGGTGTTGGCGTCGGAGTAGGAGTGGGCGTGGGTGTCGGAGTTGGTGTTGGCGTCGGAGTAGGAGTGGGCGTGGGTGTCGGAGTTGGCGTTGGCGTCGGAGTAGGAGTGGGCGTGGGTTCCGGAGTCGGTGTAGGTGTGGGGGTCGGACTTGGTGTTGGAGTCGGGGTGGGCGTCAGCGTTGGGGTGGGCGTGGGTTCCGGAGTCGGCGTGGGTGTGGGCTGCGGCTGCACAATGGCGAGGGCCTCTTCGGCTTTTAGCTCCCCCCGAACCAGCTTGGAGAGGGTGTCTTGGCCGCCAGGGGTGTAGGTGATCTCGCGGGCGGCGCTGTTGAACACATTGCGGATGGGATCCCCTTTGCTGTCCACCAGTTCCAGCACCATCACATTGCGACCGGGCCTGAAGCCCTTCAGATAAAAAGACTCCCAGCGATCCAGCAGGCCGGATTGGCCGTTGAGGGTGTAGCGGATCCGCCAATCCCGTGGCAAGTCACTCAACAGGCTCTCCCGCACCGGGGCATTGGCCAGCCAGAAATCCACCAAGATTGGCTCGGCCCCGTAGCTGCCTGTGGGGCGGTTGTAGGTGAGCAGGGGCAGTTGCGGCTGTGGTACGTACTCAGGGGTGGGAGCTAACACGTGAAAGCTAACCTGGGCATAGGCTTCAGAGTTTTTGAAGCTCTCGTGCCAGGGTTTGCCGGCAAACACCCGCAGAGTATGGGATCCCGGCTCCAAATCCTTGAAAACGAGGGGAGCATCGGCATCGTAATGGGCGATGTAGGGCCGGTTGTCCAGCACCACGTGCAGATGAGGGCCGAGACCCAATTGCGGATCTTGGAAAAGCGGATACCCTTGCACCGCGAAGCGAACGGTTACCTGCCGCTCTGACAACACCTCACCTGGCTTGGGGCTGAGGATCTGAACTTGCGGGCGACAATACTGCAAATGGGCATCCAGCTTGGCAATCTCCGGGGGAACCGGCACGCGCTCTAGCTGGGGAAGCTGTTCCTGCGGGGGTTTAGGCGGGGATCCCCCACAAGAGGCCAAAACGAGGGCGGCCAACAGGGCCAACAGACAGATCCACCATCTCAACAACCCCCACCTTCTCAACCTGGCATTTCCGGCGTGTTCTTGCATGAGCCTTACATCCCAATGCTCTTTGTATCCTGCCGAGCCGCAGACAAGCCATCCCCACATTACCAGCATGTGTCCTTTGGGGAAGATCCCTTCCCCCGCCCTAGAATGGGATCAACTGGCCTGGCTCAAGCCGGGTCGGAGACACTTTTGAGGTCGTGTATGGCTCTGTTGGCGATAACAGCTCTTGCGGGCATGGATCTGGCCCAGTGGCAAGCTCTGCTCAACAACGTGGCGTTTGCCATTTCTCTGGGGGCCATGCTGTTTTACTGGGGCGGGGCAGCTTTTCCCCAGGTGCAGCTTTTGGCCGAATTGGGCCTAGCGGGGATGATCGGGGCAAACTTGACGATGGCCGCCCTGTTGACGGCCCGCTGGATCGATGCAGGCTACTTCCCCTTGAGTAATCTGTACGAGTCTTTGTTTTTCCTGGCCTGGGGGATCACCGCTTTGCACCTGCTGGCCCTCCACTGGAGCCGCAGCCGCTGGGTGGGGGTCATGACTGCCCCAGTTGTAACCGGGATCGTAGCCTTTGCTGCCTTGGTGCTGCCGGAAGATATGCAGGTGGCCCAGCCCCTCGTGCCGGCTTTGCAATCCAACTGGCTGATGATGCATGTGACTGTGATGTTGCTGGCCTACGCGGCGCTGCTGGTGGGATCCCTTCTCTCCATCAGCTTTCTCATCGTCACCCGCGGTCAGGAAGTGCATCTCAAGGGCAACTCCCTCGGCCTGCAATTTCGCCCTCCCCAACCCCAAACCCATCCCGAATGGGCGGAAGCCACCCTGCCTTCCCCGGCTTCAGAACTGGCCTACGCCGGCCTCCGCTCCCCCCGTCCTGCCCCCTCGTCCGCTGAACTCCCCCCCCAACCGGCCCCCGAAGGGATCCCCTGGCAACGGCTGAGCCTGGCAGAAATCTTGGACAACACCAGCTACCGGCTGATCGGGCTGGGGTTCCCCCTGCTCACCATCGGCATTATTGCCGGCGCCGTTTGGGCCAACGAAGCCTGGGGTACCTACTGGAGCTGGGATCCGAAAGAAACCTGGGCTTTAATTACCTGGTTGGTCTTTGCCGCCTATTTGCACGCCCGCATCACCAAAGGCTGGCAAGGCAGACGCCCCGCCCTCTTGGCCAGCTTGGGTTTTGGAGTGGTTTGGGTATGTTACCTGGGGGTCAACTTTCTGGGCAAAGGCTTACACAGTTATGGCTGGTTTTTCTGAGGGAATTTTTCTCAAAAACCGGCCCGAGTTTATGGGTATTCTGGTGCTGGCAAGCCGTAGTGGATCCCTTCGAGGAGAAAAACGATGCGACTGTTCAACTACCTGATCTTGTTTTCAGCCCTCCTGGCCATTGCCCTCTTTGCCATGCAAAACGCCACCCCGGTCACGGTTACTTTTGCCCCTGGCGTCAGCATCGAAAGCCCTCTGGTGATGGAACTTCTGGCTGCTGCTGGGATTGGGGCCGCCCTCGCCTGGCTGTATAGCCTCTGGATGCGCGTACAGTTCAGCATCGAAGCCCGGGAAAAAAATCGGCAACTGCAGGAGAAGGAGGTCACCATCACCGAACTCAAGGAAATGGTGGTGGAGCTGGAAGCCAAAGTGAAGCAACTGCCTCCCAGCAAGCGTGCCGAACCCCAAGAGGACATCCAGGATGTGAAAGAAGTGGCCACCGAGGGATCCCCTGCCTAAAATCCCCAGGTTGACCCACAGGCCGTTGAGGTAGAATTGAACTTCTACTTGCCCCTCTCCCTAGCTCATACTTCCTATGCAGGTTATCCAAGAAAAACGCCCTGGCAGCCGGGTCGGTCTCAAAATCGTGGTAGAAGCCGACCGGGTGAAGCGCTCCTACGAAAAAACCTTGCGTCAACTGGAGCAGAATATCCAAATTCCGGGATTCCGCAAGGGCAAGGCCCCCCGCAATCTTGTTGTGCGGCAGGTGGGCCGCGAGCGCATCCTGGCCAGTGCTGTGGATGACCTGATCAGCGAGGCCATTCAACAGGCTTTCAAGGAAGCTCGGCTCACTCCCATTAGCCGGTTCGAGCTGGATGATGAGGTGGGTCAGCTCTTGGCTCAGTTCAACCCCGAAGCAGACTTCAGCTTCTCAGGATATGTTGAGGTGTACCCCGAAGCCCGCGTTGGCCAATACAAAGGGCTGACCGTTACGGCAACCCGTGTTGACGTCAAGCCTGAGCAAATTGACCAGCTCATCGACCGATGGCGGGATCAGCGGGCCACCCTCTTGCCGGTAGAAGATCGGCCTGCTCAGTTGGGGGATGTGGTGGTGATCGATTTTGCAGCCCGCGATGCAGAAGGCAATCCCCTCGACGAGATGACCACCCAGGACTTCCAGCTGGAACTCAAGGAAGACAACTTCATCCCCGGTTTTGTGGCGGGCATCGTGGGCATGCAGCTCGACGAAACCAAGGAGATCGCAGCCACCTTCCCCGACGACTACTTCAGAAAAGAGTTGGCCGGGAAAACGGTTACCTTCACTGTCTGCCTGAGGGAGATCAAGGCCAAAGAGCTGCCCGAATTGGACGATGCCTTTGTGCAAGAGATCAGCAGCTTTCAAACGGTGGCCGAACTGCGGGAGCACTTGCAAAAGCGCCTTGAACAGGATGCCCTGGCACAATCTGAGGAGAACCTGGAAACCGCCATCCTCAACGCCATCTTGGAGACTACTGAGGTGGATTTGCCGGAAACCCTCATCGAACAAGAAACGACACAACTGCTGGCCCAGAGTCTCCAGGCCCTGCGGCAGGAAGGCATCAAGCCGGGGGAGCTCCGTAAGTTCTTGTCCGAGTTGCCTCCCGAAACCCTTAACCAGTTGAAAGAGCGCCACCGACCCGAAGCCATCGACCGGCTGCGGCGCACCTTGGCCCTGAGTGCCATCGTTCGGCAAGAGCAAATTGCCGTAGGTTCCACGGAGTTGGACGTGGAGGTGGAAGAGGTGATGGCGGCCTATGCCCAGCAAGGCCAAAAGCTGGATCGGGAACGAGTACGCCGAGTACGCCAAGCCGTCTATGAAAGCTTGCTGACCAACAAGGTGATGGCTTGGCTGAAGTCTCAGACCACGGTCAACTGGGTCGATAGCGAGGGGAATCCAACCCAGGCGCCCACTTCTTTGGCAGGCTCGGAGGAGAAGGTTGAAGTGCCAGAGGCCGAGTTTGAGGCCGATGGGCCAGAAGCAGAGGTATCTGGGATCCCTGAGGCAATTGAATCCTCATCAGAGACGGCTACGGGGGCGGAAACGGATGGAGAAGCTGCAGCTGCGGAAGCCGAGCCAGCTACAGAAAAGGCTGTAGAAGCATCCCCTGCTGAAACCGTCTCAGCCTCTGCGGCAGAGGCAACGCTCCCAGTTGAGGAGAAAGCGGCAGAGACCGCTACAGAGATCCCAGCAGCAGAAAAGCCCAAGCCGAGCAAAAAGGACAAAAAAGGCAAGTGAATGCGCTGGGGATTTTCTGGCTGAGGGCATTTCCTTCAAAAGCAAGGGGGCGCAGCCCCTAGTGTTCCAAGTCGCAAAAAATAGATATCTACCACTGCTGGCAGTGGCAAAGGGGAGCGTTTAGGGTTTATCCTATTCGCAACATCTGCAAGAGGGCAGGCTGCCATGAAGGGATTTGCGCGCGTACTTGGGGCTTGGGGGATCCTCACCCTGATCGCCGGGATCTCGCCCGGCAGCGCTGTGGGCCAATCGGCCTTGCCTCCTGTGCCCATCATGCCCTCGGATCCCCAAGGTTCGTTTCCCGATCCAGGGATCCCGGCAGCCCCTTCGCCTCCCCGTGAGCCGGTCGGGCTGGATCTCCGCCATCTGGTGGGATTGTTCATCAACGAGTCTTGGGGGGCGGGCAGCCAAGCTGCTGCGGTTAGTTACAACGACCTCTACACCCGCCTGTTGGCCCGAAGCTACGGGGATCCCCGCCCCCCCATTGAGGTGGAGTACGAGTTCATTCAAGAGATCCTGCGGGAGTATGGGGATCCCGCCGATCGTTTCTGGGATCCGCAAGCTTTCAAGGACTTGCTCAACCGTCCCCGTCCTCCCGTACAAGCCCGCGGGATCGGCCCGCGCCAGGTTTATTTGGCAGTGCCGGATCTCACCCCAGCCACGGCTCAGCAGATCCGCCAAACCCTCTACACCCAAGACTACAGCCAGGGCATTGTCCTCGACCTGCGCGGCTCGGTGGGCTACGACCCCCAAGTGGTGGCCGATGTGGCGCGCCTGTTTTTGCCCCGCTCCGTCCAGCCGCTGCTGATTACCGAAGACCGATTCGGGCAGCCCACCCTCTGGAACAGCGAAAATCTGCCCATTGCCGCCGGGATCCCGTTGGCCGTTCTGGTGGATGGTAACACCCGCCAGGGGGCCACCCTCTTGGCTGCCCAGTTGGGAGCCAGCGGCAGCACCCTCATTTTGGGGCAGCCCACCCAGGGCAGCGAACGACAAACCCGCTTCTTTGCCCTTCCCTCCAGCGCGGCGGTGGAACTGGCCGTGGCCACCTGGAAAACAGGGGATGGTCGCTCTTTGGAGCGGGGTCTGGTGCCCTTGCAGACCGTGGAAGGAGATGACAATGCTTGGCTGAATGCCGGCCTGCAAGCGCTGGCCTTGCCCCCCCGGCGACCTGCCCTGCCCCCACGGCCTACAGTGCTGGTGCAAGAGGGTCGAGTCGGTCGCTTTGAGCTGGGCATGGATACCCGCAACGTGGATACCCACCTGCTGGGCAATGTCGATCAGATCCCAGCAGCCTCCGGAGCTAATGTGTTTCAGCCCAACAGCGACCTGAAGATCTTTTACCTACAAGACTACATCCTCTTCACCTACCGTCATCCGGGCATTGTGGATAGCTTTTTCGCCAACCGCATCTACACAACCCACCCGGAAGCCATGACCGGCGAAGGGATCCGCATCGGCTCCACCTATTCGGAAGTGATCGCCGTTTACGGCGGGCCCGGCGAGAACGGCTACAACGAGGTGGTACCCTATCCCAAGGGAAGCCGAGAATATCTGCGCGACGACCGCTACTACGTCAACTACGATGCCCTGGGCCTGGCCTTTGCCTTTGAGGTGGGATCCAACCAGGTCACGGCCATTGGCCTGTTCAAGCCGGGGAGCTGAAGGCGAGGGCAACTGGGGAATCTCTGTTGGCTTGCCAGAGGGTTCGGGGATCCCGCCCATCTCCACGTTGTCCCCTGCCGGAGAAAAGTTAATCGATTGTTAATCTTTTTGTCCTGATCTCTCAACATCGCCCGGAGCGATGCGGTAGATTAGTGCAGCAACCCCCGCAAAGGGGATTTTTTGTGCCATCTACGGACTGTAGGAGAAGCTCTTGGCAAACGTCGTGGTTGTCGGTGCCCAGTGGGGCGATGAAGGAAAAGGGAAGATCACCGACCTCCTCAGTGAAAAGGCTCATGTGGTCGTCCGCTATCAAGGTGGGGTGAATGCAGGGCATACCCTGGTGGTGGGGGGCCAAACCTTCAAGCTACACTTGATCCCCTCTGGCATTCTCTACCCCGACAAACGCTGCATCATCGCCAGCGGCACGGTGATCGATCCCGAGGTTCTGCTGGCCGAGATCGACCAACTGCATCAATTGGGCATTTCCACCGACAACCTGTTCATTGCCGAAACGGCCCACGTCACCCTGCCCTACCACCGGGTTATTGACATCGCAGAAGAGGAGCGGCGTGGCATTTACCGGCTGGGCACCACCGGCCGGGGCATTGGCCCCACCTATGCCGACAAGGCCGAGCGCATGGGCATTCGCGTCGTGGACTTGATGTACCCTGACCAGCTGCGGGAGCGCCTCAGTTGGGCCATTCCCTACAAAAATGTCTTGCTGGAGAAGATCTATAATCTGCCCCCCCTGGATCCCGAGCCAATTATCGAGCAATACCTGGCCTATGCCGAGCGGCTGCGCCCCTATGTTACCGACGCTGCTCTGCTTCTCACCCAAGCCATCGAAGATCGGGAGAACATCCTGTTTGAAGGGGCTCAAGGCACCCTGTTGGATCTCGACTACGGCACCTACCCCTACGTCACCTCCTCCCATCCCATTGCCGGTGGCGCTTGTATTGGCGCTGGGATCGGCCCCACCAGCATTGACCGGGTGATCGGGGTGGCCAAAGCCTACACCACCCGCGTTGGCGAAGGCCCTTTCCCCACCGAGCTCAAAGACGAGATCGGGGCGTACCTGGGGGCAACCGGTGCTGAATTTGGCACCACCACAGGGCGACAACGGCGCTGCGGCTGGTTTGACGGGGTAATTGGGCGCTACGCGGTGCGAATCAATGGCCTAGACTGCCTGGCCATCACCAAACTGGATGTGCTGGATGGCTTGGATGAGATCAAGGTGTGCGTGGCCTACGAGTACCAGGGGCGGGAAATTCGTCACTTTCCCAGCGATGCCCGGGTTTTCGCCCAGTGCAAACCCATCTACGAAACCCTGCCGGGCTGGAAATGTTCCACCAAAGATTGCCGCTCCATCCAAGACTTGCCCCCCGAAGCCCATGATTACCTGAAGTTTTTGGCACAGTTGATGCAGGTGCCGATTGCCATTGTTTCTCTGGGGGCCAGCCGCGACCAGACGATTATCGTCGAGGATCCCATCCACGGCCCCAAACGTGCCCTTCTCTATCCCAATGGTGGCAAGCGCGTCCACGCCCTCATGCCCGACTGAGTGGGCTCAAGAGCAATTGGGAACAAGGGCAATCATAGGGCAATCATTAACAATGTAGTGATCAAATGCTCAGTAATGATCAATGTGAGTTAAGTTATGGTCATTTCAGGTTAGGGTGAAACGCCTAAGCTACGGAGAAAAGCCTTCCGGCCCTGTGCGTTCAACGTCTTAGGTGTGGATGCAGTGTCCTAGTTTATAGTCATTTAAGAGGGAATAAAACTGTTCCGTTGTCTTGCTTCCCAGCTCCTCACTGCCGAGCGAATAGGAAGCGTCTTAATCTAACTTGAAATGACTCTAATGGTTTGAGAAAAACAATATTGCCGCAGTTGGGCCAGTTCTGCCTCGCTGAGATCTTGCCACTGGCCGGGAGCAAGCCCCGCCAGAGAGAGGGGCCCCAGTCCAACCCGAACCAACCGCAAAGTTGGGATCCCAACGGCGGCAGTCATGCGGCGCACCTGGCGATTGCGACCCTCCCGCAGCGTCAGTTCCAGCCAGGTGGTGGGGATGGAGCGGCGAAAGCGGATGGGGGGATCCCGTGGCGGCAGGGTGGGTTCCTCAGCCAAGACTTTGACCTGGGCCGGGCGCGTTTTTCGCCCTTGGATGATCAGCCCCTGTTGCAGCTGTTGCAGGGCTTGGGGGGTGGGGATCCCTTCCACCTGAACCCAGTAGATGCGCTCATGGCCGAACTTGGGGTCGATCAAGCGGGCATTGAGGCGACCATCATCGGTCAGCAGGAGCAGCCCTTCGCTGTCGCGATCCAGTCGCCCCACCGGATAAACCCTGGGCACCGGGATAAAAGACTGGAGGGTGGGCCGTCCCTCTCGATCGGTGAATTGGGTGAGCACGCCATAGGGCTTGTAGAACTTGAGATAGCGCATGACACACAAAACAACAAAACTGTGAACCCAACCTTTCCAATCTTTAAGATTTGGCAGAAAGATTTGGCAGAGCGGCTTCAACGGTAAGATCAAGCCTTAAGGAGCAATATCCCTCCATCGCCAGCAGCGTTTGACGGAGCTCAACCCATGACCATAGACAACAACTTACTCTGGGTTTTGGTTGGAACAGCAGGGCTCTCTCTCCTCAGCCTGGTGTACGTGCTGGTGGATGAGGGCAACAAACGTCGCCGCTACGAACAGCAAAAGGAAAAAGAAGCTGCTCAGCCACCTGCGGTTGTTCCTGCAGAAGAAGCCGGGATCCCAGCTGCACCTCCTCCTTCTGCTCCTGAACCTGTTGCTGCTCAGCCCGCTTCAGCGCCACACACTGCTGACGGGTTCCCAGAAGCGTCGCGTAGCGATGACGAGGAGCCAGAAACCTCCCCGGAAGCGGTTCGCGCCAGCAGGACAGAGTCCTTGCCCAGCCCTGAGGACTCTGCTCTCCCCAAGGAGCCGGATACAGGGCCTGACCCCGCAGAGGAAATGCCGAAAGATACCCCATAACAGTTTTTTTCGGTTCTGGGGAAGTTCTGGGGATAGATGGGATCCCCATCCCGCAAGAGGGGAGCTTCATGCCCTCATCAGGGTTTGCTCTCCGTAGCGCAGCATCATCTCCAAAGCCGCGAGACGGTTGCCCCAAACTTGAACTCGATAGGGGTTGCGCAGAGATTCCAGCCGCATCCAAGTGGCAAGATTGGTTTTCAAGTTGCCCAGTTGCTGACGGGCTTGTTCCAGGGCTTCCGGGGTGGGATCCGCTGCCAAGGCCGCCAGGGATCCCTGCACCCGCTCTATTTGCTCCATCCATTGGCTGTGCTCCCACAACCCCAACCGTTTCTGCTCGAGCAAAAACATCCACTCCTGCCGCAGCGCCTGGAAGCGATCCCGAACAGCCCCAAAGGGATCCCGATAGGGAATGCGAGTCGAGGCAATGGCGGAGGACCTGAGGATGGCTTCCAGCTCTGGGGTAAGCTGCCGCACCGAGAATAAAGCAAACCCCCCGGTGGGCAAATCCCGCACCACCTGCAGTTGATCCAAGAACTCGACGGGCGGCAAGTTCAACAAATTAAGGCTGGGGACGAAGAGGGTGGAGAAGCGGCTGACAATTTCCAAATTGGGCTGCACCAGTTGCGCCAAACGCCGTGTATTGCCCGCATAGGTGAGGGGGATCAACAGATCCAGCTCCCCTGCCTGGATCCACTCTTCCCAGTTCTGCTGCAGCCTTTGCAGGCGCTCCTGCTTGGGCAGAGCATAGACAGCTGCCGAGAGGATCACGCGCGGGTTGAGGGAGCGGGCGGTGCGGGCAATGGCCTCCACCACCTCGTTCACCTGCTGGGTGCGGTAGCGGGTCCACAACTGCCAGAGGGAGCGATCCCTCAAGGGATCCAACTCCAGCGGATCGACGCCGGACAACTGCTGAAACCCCTGACGAGCGGCCCGACCGAAGCCAAACACCTGGCGGCTGGCAGCGTTTTGGAAGGGATAGCGGATGTAGTCCAGGTGGATTCCGTCTACCTGGTAGTCTTGCACTAGCTCGCGGGTAAGAGCCAGGAGATAGCTGCGCACCTGCGGATTGGCTGGGTCTAGCCAGGTTTCCGGCTGCCCGCGCGGGAACAGACGGCCACGATTGTCCAGATTGGCCCAATCGGGGTGAGCCGTCAGCACCGGGCCGATGTAGTCTTGGGGCAAGTTGATCTCCGGCAGCAGATTGTGGCGGGTGTTGCCCACCGCAAGAGTCCAAATCCAAGCGTGCAATTCGAGGCCCCGCTCATGAGCCAAGCGCACCGCCGCCCGCAAGGGATCCCAGCCACGGGTGAGGGGGTTCTGTTGGGGGGCGACGCGGCTGGGATGAATGGCAAAGCCAGCATTCATCGTCTCGAAAAAGACGGTGTTGAGGCCAGCCTGAGCCAGGCGATCGAAAATCTGAGCCAGCCCTGCCTCAGAGCCTGCCTCGACAATGGTGCTCCGATCCAGCCAAATGGCCCGTACCTCAGACAAAGCCGTCAACCGATCCACCGGGTAGTGGGCCCACAGATCCGCCCGTGCTTGTTCAAAAGCCTGCCGCGCCTGCTCGTATTGCCCTGCCTCCACCCAGGCCGGTAGCTGTTGCAACACGCTGCGGGCTTGCTCCAAAATGGGCTTGTACTCGGCTGCTTCTACCCCCCCTTGAGTGGCCCGAGCCAGCAACAGGGATCCCTCTACCCGACCCAGCAAGCTCCCCAGCTCTTGGCGCATGGCCAGCAACTCCAGGGTGTTGATGGTGCTCCGCACCGCTGGCAAAGGGGATGGGGTGGCAGCAGCCTGTCTGAGGGCAGCGAAACGGCCTTGGGCCCGGCGCAGAGCCGCTTGCAACCACTCCCGATCCAACTGCGCCGTCTCCTCGGGAAACTCCCCCCAACGCCAACCCAGGTACACACTCTGGCGGCTGGCAATCACCGCATAGGCATTGTCCCCCATGTCCACCTCTTCCCAGACGGCCACCAGACGACTTTCCGGGCCGGTGGGCAAGAGGGCTCCCCCGGCAACCACAAAGTGCTCCGCACCGCTGGCGCGATCGGCCGCCTGAACGCTGCGGGCCCATGCTTCAGCAAACTCTGTCAGGCGCACAGCACTGGCCAGAGGAATATCTCCGCTCCAGTAGGCGCCAATCAGGCTGCGTAAGGGATCCCGTGCCTCAGCAGGGATTTCCAGCGGGCCGCTGACGATCAACTGACCCCCTTCCTGTTGCATCCATTCGGCGAGAGCATGGGCTTGAGCAACGGTTAGGCGATTCACGTTTGGCAAAAAGACTGTGCTGCGCCCCCGCAAACCTGCTGGCTCGATCCCGTCGATCACCTGGTAGCTGAGGCCGCTCTGCTGCAGTTGCCGCTCGATATTGGCCCAGTTCTGCCCTGGCAAGCGTACCACCGTCAGAAAGTGCTCCGCAGCGGGGACAGCGCTTTGGCCGTGGGCAACCGGGGATCCCGTCCAAACCAGCAGACCCACCCAGAGGAAACCCAGACAAACTGCCAGGGGCTTGAAGAATCTTAAGATGAAGCCCCAGAAACGATCCCTCACCATCCCAGACCAGCCTGCTTGAGGACTCCGTCCCGCCAAAGGACTGGGGAACCGAACCGCCAACAGCATTGGATCTCCTTTCTTTGAAGACCATCCGTCAGGAGCGCGGATATGAACCTGCACCTGCCCAGACCATTCAACATTATTCAATTCAACAATGATGTTGGTGAGGATCCCTGCCAGTGGAAGGGGGAAATCCCCAGGCGGCGCTAGGGCAGGCGAGGGATCCCGTTGCTTGTCCAGGTTGAGAAATAGGGCTTATTTTGGAGTGTGACATACTCCCGCACTCATGCTGACGCAAAGCGCTCCGCGCCGCTGGCGCGAAAAGGACATTTCCTGCGCTTGAGGACTACGTCCCGCTGACGCGAAAAGAACGGGATGCCCCACCGCCCTGTGCTTGATGTTGATGGCCGCATGGTGGTCGCGCTCTAGTTCTAGCCCACAATGGGAACAAGAATGCCACCTGTCTTGAATCGCTTTCGGTACTCTTTGACCACACCGAGAGCAGTTTTGACTGCTGCCGTTGGGATTCACTGCAATCGCCCTCAGCCCAGCTCTTTCAGCCTTGACTGCCAGAATTCGCAGAAATTGTCCCCACCCAGCATCATAGGTAGATTTTGCTAGTCGGGTTCTAGCAACACCTTTGATATTCAGGGCTTCGTACCCAATATGCTTGCCTTTGCTTACCAGCCAGTTCGCTGTTTTGTCATGAAAATCTTTGCGCTGAGATAGTGGTTAGTGGATAGTCACTATTCACTATCCACTGGTCACTATCCACTAGTCACTAGCCATAGGCGGTTTGACCCTTTCTTCTTGCGAGACACTGCCCGCTGCAGTCTCTTTAACCGCTTTTGGGCTCTGCGGTAATACTGGGGAACTGGGACAGACTCCCCCGCATCGGTCACCAAAAAGGAGTCCAGTCCCATGTCGATTCCTATGGTGTTCTCCAGTGTTGGCAGGTCAGGGGTAAATACGGGGACAGATGAATCTTGCAGGCTCAAGGTCACATACCACCCGTCTGCCTTGCGGCTGATGGCAGCGGTCTTGATGACAAAACCGTCAGGCAAAGGACGGTGCTGAATTATCCGAACAGCACCGATTTTGGGCAGATGGATAAACTGCCCGCAAATGCAGTCTTGTTTCATCGGGGGGAAACTGAAGGAGCGATACCGCCCAGCTCCCTTGAATCTGGGTTTCCCTGCCCGCTTGCCGTTACCGTCCCCCTTCAGCCAGCGGTCGAATGCTTTGTGCACTCGCTCTATGCAGTTCTGGAGGACTTGCGAATGGACTGCTCTGTACTCCGGAAACAGGGCTTTCATCTTCACCAAATCCCGTTTCTGGGAGTAGAAATCGGGATTGTCTTTTAACTCAGGCAAGTGACAGATTAAGGGACAAGCATTGATAGCACAGCGATTGTGTTCCCACCACGCAAAGCGCTCTGCCAAGCGATAGTTATAGTGCTTCCGCAACAACTCTAGCTATTGCTCCATTAGAGCAACTTGGCTAGAGGTAGGGCGTAAGCGATATTGATAGGCAGTTCTCATGATGAGTTTATAAAAGTTCTCATGATGAGCGTATAAAATCCTGCTACGCCGGTCATAGCACCAGTAAGGACGAAGCATCGTGTCCTCGCCTTTCATCCCGACCCTCACCCTGGATAGTGGTGAGTGGATAGTGACCAGCCACTAGTCACTAACAGAGGGTGGGGCTTCCCGGCGGTCTAGCTAACTGCGACCAGGGCTTGATTAGCGCTCCTCCGCCAACCGCACCTGTACCGACTGGCCGTGGGCGGGCAACCCTTCCGCTTGTGTGAGAGCCTGAATGGCGCTGGCCACCTCCCGCAAAGCCGCTGAGCTGTATTGAATCAGACTGGAATGCTTTAGGAAAGTTTCCACCCCCAAAGCCGAGGCATAGCGGGCCGCACCGGCGGTGGGCAAGGTATGGTTGGGGCCAGCCAGGTAATCTCCTACCGCCTCCGGAGTATGGTGGCCCAAGAAAATGGCCCCCGCATGGCGAATGGGATCCAGCAAAGCCCAGGGATCTGCCACCTGCAGTTCCAAATGCTCTGGTGCAAACAGGTTGGACAAAGCCACCGCCGCCGTCAGATCCGGCACCACCGCAATCAGACCGTAGTTCACCACCGACTTTTCCACCATCAGACGGTTGGGATGGGCCTCCATCTGGGTGGCCACCGCCTGCTGCACCTGCTGGGCCAGCTGGAGATCGGTGGTCAGAAGGATGGCCGCCGCCAAGGGATCGTGCTCGGCTTGGGCCAGCAAATCGGCAGCCACATAAAGGGGGTTGGCGCTCTCGTCGGCGATGATCAACACCTCCGATGGCCCGGCCAGCGAGTCGATCCCCACCGTGCCGTACACCAGCTTTTTGGCCAACGTTACGTAGATGTTGCCGGGGCCGGTGATCACGTCCACCTTGGGGATGGTCTCGGTGCCGTAGGCCAAAGCCCCTATTGCCTGAGCCCCTCCAACGCGATAGATGGTGTGGATGCCTACTTCTTGGGCGGCCACCAAAATGGCCGGGCTAATCCCCTTGCCCCCCGAGCCGTCGGATCCCGGTGGCGTCACCATCACAATCTCGGGCACCCCTGCCACCTGGGCCGGGATGGCGTTCATCAACACCGTGCTGGGATAGGCGGCTCGCCCTCCCGGAATGTAGAGGCCGGCGCGATCCACAGGGCGGTATTGCTTGCCCAAGACGATCTCAGGGCCGGGAAAGCTTACCCAACTGCTGGGCACCCGCTGCCGGTGAAAAGCCTCAATGCGCTGCTTGGCCAGCCGTAAGGCTGAAAGCAATTGCGGAGACACCGCCTGGTAAGCCGCCTCCAGCTCGGCCCCAGACACCTTCAGTTCGGCAACGCTCAGCTCCACCTGGTCAAACTCAGCCGTATAGGCCAGCAGGGCACGATCCCCCTGACGGCGTACCGCTTGCAGGATCTCCCGCACGGTTGCTTCACGGTGCAGGTTCTGGTCAGCCTGAGTGCGCTCCGAGATCCGTCTAAGCTCGGCTTCAGCCTCGGCTAGCTGGGTGACGATTCTCAGCATGGCAACTCCTTCGCATAGCGCGCCGTAACCCCATACTAACGAGGGATCCGGCGGCATCGCGGTAGCAAAGCGGATCTTTCGCTGGGTCGGCTTGCGGCGACAAGAAGGGACATCCCCAGGCAGGGATCTTGTCTGCACCTGGCGCGATCCGGGTTGATCATGGTCATAGCTTAGCCTGGATTTTCCTCGACCAAGAGCCGGGTAGAGTTCGCCGATAGCCCTACTTAGGAAAAAGCCTGCCCCTTTTTCATAGGCCCAGTTCTGTCGATTTGATCAAGTTGCGAAAATCGTGGATTACCTCTTCACAGCGACGGAAAAAAGCCAGCACCCAATCCCGTAGCACCCTTTGCTGAGATTCGTCCAGTTCCTTGAGGGATCCCCGGTAGTGGATCTGGCCGCTGCGCTCGATCTCGAACTGGTTCAGCCATTCTGCTTTGGATCCCTGGCGTTCCACCACTTCCTGCCGTGCTGCCTTCCAATAGTTGACGATCACCGCCTTGCCCAAATAGCCGGTTGTCATCTGGCAGAGACGGTTCAGAGATTGCACGAAGACATCCATCTCCATGCGCGGGCCCGCCGCAGGAGCGGAACTGGGCTGGGTAGCGTTCCGGCCTGCCTCCGCCTGGCTGGTAAATAGACGAAAGGTGGCCAAGCCCTTTGGCGTATCCTGCTGCAGCTCGGCTCGCAGGCGGTTCACGGCCAAGGTGTAAACCGGCATCACCAGCTCGTCATTCACCGCCACCAGCAGCGCCCATTCCGGCCCGAGGGGGTAAACGAAGACCCGCTGCTCGGCAAACTGAAAATCAAAATAGTCAAGTCCTGGGGGCATGGTCTGCAAAACTTGAAACAGCCCTTCGGTGAGGGCCTGTTGCTGTCGGCTATCCAAATCCTGAAAAGAGCGGTAGAAAAAAGGGCGACCTGTCCGACTCAAGAGCGCCACCCCCATCACCCCGCGGATGGACAAAAAACTGTCGAGCGTTTCCTTCTCCATGCCCACTCAACTTGGGTAACACTCTTATCCTGACTTAGATTGCCCGAGGATGGACGAGCACAACCAACCGCAGTTGCGAGAGGTGGATGCTCGATTTTGGGATTTAGGAAATTCACTGGGACAAAAACGCCTCGATCCGTCCCACCGCCTCCTCCAGACGGGATCCCTCGACCACCAAAGCAAAGCGGACATAGCCTTCCCCACTGGGGCCAAAGCCAGAACCCGGAGACAGGGCAACCCCTGTGGCTCTCACCAAGTCCAGACAAAACTGGGCAGAAGAGCCGCGATAAAACTCCGGCAGAGGCGCCCACAGATACATGGTGGCCTCCGGCAAAGGCACAGGCCAACCGATGCGGTGTAGAGCCGCCACAGCTATATCCCGTCGCTCTCGGTACACCTGCCGCCAGCGCTCCAAAAAACTATCGGGAACTGCCAAAGCCGCTGCTGCCCCCCGCAGAATGCCCTGGTACTGATGGAAGTCGATGGTGGATTTCACCCATCGCAGGGCTCGGATCAGCTCTCGGCTGCCAATGGCGTAGGCCACCCGGAACCCTCCCATGTGATAGGACTTGGAAAGAGAAAAAAACTCGATGGTGCGGGTTTTATCGGGATCCGCCTGCAGCGCGGAAGGGGCTACCTGGCCGTCGAAACGCCAGTCCACATAGGGAAAATCGTGGGCCAGAACGATGTCGTACTGCTGACAAAACTGCAGGGTTTCTTGCCAAAACTCCGGGGTGACGGTGGCAGTGGTGGGGTTGTGGGGGTAGTTCAGCACCAGCAACCGTGCCTGCCGGCAGATTGCCTCCGGGATCCGATCCCAGCGGGGCAAGAAGCGGTTTTCCGCCCGCAGGGGCAGGTAGTAGGGGATCCCGCCCGCCAGATGGATCCCGCCCACGTGAGAGGGATAGGCCGGATCCGCAACCAAAGCAACATCGCCGGGGTTGAGCAGGGCCAGGGGCAAGAGGGCCGTTCCCTGCTGGGATCCGATCAACGGCAGCACCTCTGTTTCCGGATCGATCTCCAGGCCGAACTTCCCCATGTACCACTTGGCGCAGGCAGACCGAAAGTCCGCCGTGTCGTGAAACAGCGTGTAGCCATAGGTAGAGGGATCCGACAGAGCCGATTGGATGGCCGCCAAGGAGTCTGAAGGTGGGGGCAGATCGGAGGATCCCAGAGACAGATCGATCACATCCAGGCCAGAGCGACGAGCCTCTCGCTTGGCTCGATCCATTTGGTCAAACACATTGCCGCCGAGGGGCTGAAGTCGCTGGGCGAGGGGAATCGACATGCAACAACTCTTGCAAAGCAGGGGGGTCTATCCTAGCTTGAGGATCCCCTCAGGGATTGTCGCCAGAAGTGGGGGAAGAAGGTGAGGTTGGACGCGTGCTGGCCGCCGGCCCCCGGTCGAAAATCTCGATGTGCCACTGTCCTTGGCCGTTGCTCTCAAAAGCGATAAACCGGCCATCGCCGCTGATGGTGGGGTTGCGCACATCTCCTGGCACCCGGCTGCTGATGTTTTCTATCCTGCGGGTTTCGCGGTCGTAGAGAAAAATCTCAGACTTGCCCAGAGCATTGGACACGTAGACGATGTAGCGGCCATCAGCGCTGATGTCGGGCGAGGTAGCCGCCACGTCGCTGGAGTTGAGGCCGGGCAGATCCACCAAGCGACGTTCCACCGTGTCGTAGAGAAAAATATCCTGGCTGCCGCTGCGGGCCGAGGAAAACACCAGGTAGCGGCCATCTCCGTTGAAAGCAGGCTCCCCATCGGGGAAGATGCTGTTGAGGCCACTGTTGGTCAGGCTGGGACGCGGGGTGCGAAAACCTGCAGGGCTGCAGCCCAACAGCACCAAGCTCAATCCGGCCAGGCCCAGCTTTCTCGCCCACCGGGCCGCGCCAAACAGGATCCGGCCATTGGTCAGCATGGCATCGCCTCTCCAACCCACTCTTCCCATCATAGCCGGTTGACAAACTCGGCTCCGGCTAGGGCTCCACCTTGACACCCTTCCAGAAGGCCACATAGCCCCGGATGTTGGCCGCAGCGGGTTTGGGATCCGGGTAGTACCAGGCGGCATCTTTGTTCTCCTGGCCGTTGACCACGAGGGTGTAGTAGCTGGCCTCCCCCTTCCAGGGGCAGGTGGTGTGGGTAGAGCTGGGCTGGAAGTATTCCCGGCGCAGAGATTCCGGCGGAAAATAGATGTTGCCTTCTACGGTTTCGTAGCGGTCTGTCTCCGCCACCACTACCCCATTCCAGATGGCCCTGGGCATGGAAAACCTCCTCTTGCCAAGTTTTGGATATCGGATTTTTGAGTTGCAGATCCCTGCGGCTGAGGCCGCCTTGCTTTGAGCTTAGCTCTTCCCTTCCTCCTATGATCGTCTTGTATTGTCCCTTGTATTGTCCGATGAGAAGCTCTCTGTCCGGTGGGGAAGCCTGCCGATCCCGAGAGCAAAGTGGAGTCTTTTAAGGGCTGCTTCCTACCGCTATTGAGCGCTACGGCTATGGCTCGCCGCAACACCCTACAAGATGACCTCAACTACCAACAAGCCAAGCGCAGCCTGCGCCAGTGGGTGGCCCAACTGGATCTGCGCCCCCAAGAGGTCGCGGGCTTAGAAGGGGAGTTGGAGAGCTTGCAAGCGCTCTTGGACAAGCTGGAAACCGAGGTCATCCACATCGCCGCCTTTGGTCTGGTGGGGCGAGGCAAGTCTTCCCTGCTCAATGCCCTGCTGGGCGAGCCAGTCTTTGAGACGGGGCCCACCCATGGCATCACCCGTACCCAGCAAGCGGCAACTTGGAACATCAGCTGGGAAACCCGCCCCCAGTCCTCCTTCTCTGGCACATCCCTGCAGGGATCCCGCCTCCCCCCTTCCTCGGTGCAGTCGGTGCAGGTTGCCCATTGGCAGGGATCCCGTCTGGAGCTGATCGACACTCCCGGCCTGGATGAAGTAGACGGCGAAGAGCGGGCGCGGCTGGCCCGAGAAGTGGCGCAGCGGGCGGATTTGATCCTGTTTGTCGTCTGCGGGGATCTGACGCGGGTGGAGTTTGAGGCCCTGGCCACCCTGCGGGAGGCGGGCAAGCCCATGCTGCTGGTGTTCAACAAGATCGACCAGTACCCAGAGGCGGATCGCCAGGCCATCTACGACAAGATCCGCAACGAACGGGTGCGGCAGCTCCTTTCCCCCGACGAGATCGTCATGGTGGCGGCCTCCCCTCGCGTACCCCGCCTGGTGCAAAGGCCGGATGGGAGCTTTGCTGCCCAAATGGAAGTGGGATCCCCGCAGGTGGACGAGCTGCGCCTGAAAATCCTGGAAGTGCTGCATCGGGAGGGGCGCTCGCTGCTGGCCTTGAATGCCCTCTTGTTTGCCGATCGCGTTAACCAGCAGGTGATCGAGCGCAAGCTGCAAACCCGTGCCCAGCAAGCCCAAGATCTGATCGCCTCAGCCGCCCGCACCAAAGCGCTAGCGGTTGCCCTCAACCCCATCACCCTGCTCGATACCTTGGGAGGGCTGGCCATCGATGTCACCCTGATCCTGCGCCTGGCCCGCCTGTACGGCTGGCCCATGAGCACTGCAGGAGCCACACAACTGCTGCAGAAGATCATCCTCAGCATGCTCAGCCTGGGCGCCGGCGAGTGGGTGGCGCTGTTGGGCCTGGGATCCCTGAAAACCTTGCTGGGGGGATTCTCTCTGGGAGCCTACGGTTCCGTGGCCCTGACGCAGGCGGTGTTGGCCGGGTTTTCCTGCTATGCCATCGGCGAGTCCGCCCGCCGCTACCTGGCCCAGGGAGCCAGTTGGGGGCCAGAGGGGCCCAAAGCCGCCATAGCCCAGATTTTGGCCGATTTGGACGAAGCCTCGATTACCGCCCGCCTGCGAGAGGAAATCCGCCACAAAATCGGATTTGCTTTCCCCTGAACCTCTACAATCGCCTCTACCATCAGAGAGCCGAGCCGCATCGTTCGCATGACCTACTGCCTTGGCATCATCACCCGCTTTGGCTTGGTGATGGCGGCAGATTCCCGCACCAACGCCGGGGTGGACTACGTCTCCACCTACCAAAAGCTGTTCGATTTTTCCGTGCCCGAAGAGCGGGTGATCTTGATCTGCACCTCCGGCAACCTGTCCATCACCCAGGGCGTTTTGACCGAAGTGCAGCGGGATCTGCGCCAACAGGAAAGTTCCAATCTCCACACCTTCCCCCATCTCTACGACGTGGCCCGCTACCTGGGATCCAAAATTCGTTACATCCAGGAGCAAGACCGACCCTGGCTGGAAAAGGACGGTATCGACGCCCAGTGCAGCCTGTTGTTGGGGGGACAGATCCGAGGCGAGGAGCCGGCCCTCTTTTTGATCTACAGCCAGGGCAACTGCATCCAGGCCACCCCGGAAACCCCTTTTTTGCAGGTGGGGGAAACCAAATACGGCAAGCCAATCTTGGATCGCACCCTCTCCTACGAAACCTCGCTAGCAGATGCGGCCAAATGCGCTCTCCTCTCCATCGACTCCACCATGAAATCCAACATCTCCGTCGGCCCCCCCATCGATTTGGTGATGGTGCAAGCGGATCAGTTCAAGGTCACCCACCGTCTGCGCCTGCGCACCGGGGATCCCTACCTGGCCAAGATGCGCAAACTGTGGGAGAGCGCCCTCAAACAAGCCTTCGACCAAATGCCCCCCATCGAGTGGGACTACTCGGATCCAGCTGATCGGGAAGAGCTGCTCGACTGAGAAGAGGAGATTGGTAGGATAGGGGTTAATCCATCTCTGCCCAACCCCTGCCATGTCAGCCCACACCTTTCAAGACTTGATCTTTCGCCTGCAACAGTTTTGGGGGGAGCAGGGCTGCTTGATCCTACAACCCTACGACCTGGAAAAAGGCGCCGGCACCATGAGCCCCCACACGTTTTTGCGCGCCTTGGGGCCGGATCCCTGGCGAGTGGCCTATGTCGAACCCTGTCGCCGCCCCACCGATGGACGCTACGGTCAAAACCCCAATCGCCTGCAGCACTATTTTCAATACCAAGTGTTGATCAAGCCCTCCCCCGATGACATTCAAGATGTGTACCTAAATAGCCTGCAAGCTTTGGGCGTGAACCCGGCAGAACACGATGTTCGCTTTGTGGAAGATGACTGGGAATCTCCCACCTTGGGGGCTTGGGGCGTGGGCTGGGAAGTGTGGCTGGACGGCATGGAAGTAACCCAGTTCACCTACTTTCAGCAGGTGGGCGGACAAGATTGTCGCCCGGTTTCTGTAGAAATTACCTATGGGCTAGAGCGCCTGGCCATGTATCTGCAGGGGGTGGATTCGGTTTTCGATCTCTGCTGGAATGAGCATCCTTCTCTGGGACGGATTACCTATGGACAAATCTATTTCCAAAATGAGGTCGAGCAATCTTATTACAACTTCGAGTATTCCGATCCGGAGATGCTACTGGAATTGTTCCGGCTCTACGAAGCCGAGGCCAAGCGTTTGATCGAAACCACCCAACAGAAACTGCAGAAACAGGTGTTGCCGGATCGGTTGGCCGTGTCTCTGCTCCTGCCCGCCTACGACTATGTGCTCAAGTGCTCCCACACCTTTAACCTGCTCGACGCTCGTGGTGTCATTGCTGTAGCCGAGCGCACCCTCTACATTGGGCGCATCCGTAACCTGGCTCGACAATTGGCGGAGCTGTACGTTAGCCAAGCCGATCGACCGGGATCCAGCTATGCCCTGCGGCAACCGGAACCCGCTTTGGTTTACAGGGGTGCCTCTCCCCAGAGTTAATTCTTGAGAAAGGGATCCCACCTTTGGCTATGATAAGAGATTGGTGTCAGCAAGGTGCTGGCTGCCCAAATGGCTCTTGTGGAAAGTCAGTGACCTCGTTTTCATCCTCTTTTTCTGACCAGTTCACCTTACTTTTTCGGAAAAGCTTTATGTTTTACCATCATCCCGTCACTCGGGTTTCCATCTTTATTGATGGCAATAATATGTTTTATGCTCAACAGAAAAATGGCTGGTTTTTTGACCCACGCCGGGTGTTGGATTATTTTGTTAGATCACAGCCAAATGTTGAATTGGTCAACGCATTTTGGTACACCGGCATCAAGGATCCCCATGATCAGAGGGCCTTTCGAGACGCTCTGATCAGCATGGGCTTCACTGTGCGCACCAAGATCCTCAAAGAATATCGAGATGAAGACTCCGGTCGGTACTCCCAAAAAGCAAATCTGGATATCGAAATAGTAATCGATATGTTCAACACCGTTGGCCAGTACGATAGGATCATTCTATTTAGCGGCGATGGAGATTTTGAGCGGGCCGTCGAGCTGTTGCGTTCCAAAAACACGCTGATTACAGTTGTCTCCACCGAAGGGATGATCGCCCGCGAGCTGCGCAACGCCACCGACCGCTACATCGACCTCAATGACATTCGCCCCTACATTGAGAAGTTAGACAAGTAGTGCTTTGGGCAGGGTTCTGGACTGCTTCCTCTGCCGTCGGGTCAGACCCATAGCCTCCTGGCGAGCTGGCGACAACACCGCCTAAGTTCGTTCTGGCTTTTTCCATCTTCACGGATCCCATCCCTGCCACACAAGCGGCACGTCTGTTGTACCGGCTCTAGTCAGCGCTGCCGGAAAGGAGCTGTCCCGGCCAATTCCAGTAGGGTGCTCTGGTGTCCGGCAGAAGGGCTGTGTCTTCTCCCCTTGGCAGCCAACTTCTGGGCAACCTCAGTTCAGGCAGGGGAGCAGAGAGGCTAGCATTGTAAAAAATCTTTGCCCTGATCAGGTTTTTATGACCGGCGTTCCTGTCTCCCGTATTCGCAACTTTTCCATCATCGCCCACATCGACCACGGCAAATCCACCCTCGCCGATCGCCTTCTGCAGGAAACGGGCACCGTTTCAGCCCGCGAGATGAAGCCACAACTGCTGGACAGCATGGAACTGGAGCGGGAACGGGGCATTACCATCAAGCTGCAGGCGGCCCGCATGAACTACCGTGCCCAAGACGGCCAAGACTACGTTTTGAACCTGATCGACACGCCGGGGCATGTGGACTTCACCTACGAAGTCTCCCGCTCCCTGGCCGCCTGTGAAGGGGCGCTGCTGGTGGTGGATGCCTCTCAAGGGGTGGAGGCCCAAACCCTGGCCAACGTCTACCTGGCCCTGGAGAACAACCTGGAAATTATTCCGGTGATCAACAAAATCGACCTGCCGGGGGCCGAGCCGGAGCGGGTGATTGCGGAGATTGAGCAGGTAATCGGCCTCGACTGCAGCGGGGCAATCCTCGCCTCTGCCAAGGTGGGTATTGGCATTCAAGAGATTCTGGAGGCCATTGTGCAGCGGGTGCCGCCCCCACGGGATACGGTGGCGGAGCCCCTGCGGGCCTTGATTTTCGATAGCTACTACGACGCCTATCGCGGCGTGATCGTCTATGTGCGCATCATGGACGGGGAGGTGAAAACGGGGGACAAGATTTGCTTTATGGCCTCTGGCCGAGAATACGAGATTACCGAGCTGGGGGTGATGCGTCCCAACCAAGAGCCGGTGGATGCCCTACATGCGGGCGAGGTGGGCTACATGGCCGCCGCCATCAAGAGCGTGGAACACGCCCGTGTTGGGGATACCATCACACTGGTGAATCGCAAAGCTCCTGAGCCCCTGCCCGGCTACAAAGAAGCCAAGCCGATGGTGTTTTGTGGCCTGTTCCCCAGCAGCTCCGATCAGTACGCCGAACTCAAAGAGGCTCTGGAAAAGCTCAAGCTCAACGATGCTGCCCTGTACTTTGAGCCAGAAATTTCCAGCGCCATGGGCTTCGGCTTCCGCTGTGGTTTTCTGGGCCTGCTGCACATGGAGGTGGTTCAGGAACGCCTAGAGCGGGAGTACAATCTCGATCTGGTGATCACAGCTCCGACGGTGGTGTACCAAGTTACCCTCAACAACGGCTCTGTGATTCGGGTGGACAATCCCAGCAAGCTGCCTCCCCCCAACGAGCGCACCAGCATTGAGGAGCCGATTGTCAGGGTAGAGGTGATTCTTCCTGAGGAATTTGTCGGTACCGTGATGGAGCTGTGTGAGACCAAACGCGGCACTTTTAAAGACATGAAATATCTGGCGCAGGGTCGGACTACGCTGGTGTATGAGCTGCCCCTGGCGGAAGTGGTCACCGACTTTTTCGACCAATTGAAATCACGCACTCGTGGTTATGCCAGCATGGACTACCAAATGATTGGCTATCGCGCCGATGATTTGGTGCGTTTGGACATTTTGATCAACGGCGATGTGGTGGATTCTCTATCCACGATTGTGCATCGGGATAAAGCTTTTTATGTAGGCCGTTCCCTAGTTGCCAAGTTACGGGAGCTGATCCCACGCCATCAATTTGAAGTGCCCATTCAGGCGGCAATTGGCTCTAAAGTGATTGCTCGTGAAACCATACCAGCCCTGCGCAAAAACGTCTTGGCCAAATGCTACGGAGGAGATGTGACCCGCAAACGCAAGCTTTTGGAAAAACAAAAAGAGGGGAAAAAACGCATGAAGGCGGTGGGAACGGTGGATGTGCCCCAAGAAGCGTTTATGGCCGTGCTGAAGCTGCAGAATGACTAGGGCCATGGGCACTCAACTGGGGCGGGAAGCGGTGTTGGCCTGGCTACAGGAGCGGGTGTCTCCTCCTCGCCTCCGCCATATCTTGGGGGTAGAGGGGATGGCCCGACAGCTGGCGGCCCACTACGGGCTGGATGAGCAGAAAGCTGCTTGGGCAGGGCTGATGCACGACTTGGCCAAGGCTTTCCCGCCGGAGCAACTGTTGCAAAGGGTGGCTCAGGAACGGGAGCTGGATGAAATTGAGCGGGCCGAACCTCACATCCTGCACGCTGAGGTGGGATCCCTGGTGGCGCGGGAGCAGTTTCAGGTACAGGATCCGGAGATTTTGGCGGCCATTGCCAACCACACGCTAGGGCAGCCCGGCATGGATCCGCTCAGTTGCGTGGTTTTCGTGGCCGATGCCCTGGAGCCGAATCGGGGCAACAGCCCAGAATTGGAGCGGTTGCGGCAGATGGCTTTTGTAGATTTGTCTAAAACCGTAGTGGGAGTATGTGACTTGAGCCTAAAATTTTTGCTAGACCGGAATCAGGTGGTTCATCCGCGCACACTCATGACTCGGAATCATTTTTTGTTACATCCTTTAGAAAAAGCGGTGTCCTAGGTTAACTCAGTCGTTTCAGGAGGGTTTTAGTTGCTACATCTCATGCCTGCCCCTGCTGGGGATCCCATCTATTGCATGGCGCTGAGTGCAGCTCGCGCGGCAGAAGAGAAAAAAGGTGGCGATATCGTTCTGCTGGATGTATCCCAAGTCTCCACTTTGGCAGATTACTTTCTTCTGGTCAGCGGCTACTCGCTTACGCAAGTCCGCGCCATTGCCCGAGCAATTGAGGAAAAGGTTTGGGACGAGTGGAAACAAACTCCGCGCCGCATCGAAGGGCAGGAATCGGCCTCTTGGATACTGATCGACTATGCCGATCTCATTGTCCATGTGATTATGCAACAGGAAAGGGACTACTATGACCTAGAGTCTTTCTGGATCCAGGCTCAGCGAGTCGATCTGCCCATAGCAGGCTAAATCTATTTGTTTTGGATCCCTGGATTTGGCAGTTCTTCAGAGCTTGGAGCCAAGGGAAGAGTTGCTCTTTACAACTCTTTAACTGCCTTCCAGGGCCTCCTTGACAGACAGAAGTTTTAGTCAATTGTCAAGAAATATGTAAGTTTCTTAATATTCCCGCAATTTCTTACACAGTCACGTGTTAGGGTAGTGAATGACAAATAGCTGAGTAAGCTCTTCCTGCCTTTTGCAGTCGAGTTTCTATAGTCTTTGTTAAACGCTCTACCTTGTTTCTCTTGAACGCTGATAATTCTTCGTTGGTACTGAATACCAGCAAAAAGATTTTCCAGCTGCTGATGGCTCCTATTGGCTGCTTTCAGCGGCAAGTGGAAAGGCAAACGAGGCGAATAGAGGAGGCAAGGATTGGCTGCACAAGAGGATCTTACGAACGAAACCGCAACTTCTTCCCGACGGCAGACTTAACTGCAACCGGCTTAAATGGTCGGCCTGTAGGCAAAATCCGGTGCCAAAAGCAGCGGAGGAAGATGGGGAAGCAGCGTTTTTTGTTTAATGTCTGTTTTTAAGAGCGACAGGGATTTTTAGGAGGGACATTCATCATGGAAAAGATGTTGGTTAATATCGTCGAGTACCTGGCATTGGGAGAACTGGAAACTATCCTCTCCACTGAGCACCCCCATCAACAGGTGTTTTATGACGCTAGGGAGCGGGAAGCGATGATGCAGCAGATCCTAAATCGGGTCCCCGCCATCTACATGTGGCTGGCTGCCGATGAGTGTCCCAGCCGCGATCAACTCAATTCCTCTGAGCTGGAATTGCTGCGGTCGGTAGTGCGGGATGTGGTCAATCAAAAACTCCAACAAGCCTCTTTTGGCCTTGACCCCTATGCGGGATCCATGTCAGAGGTCTTCTACGGATAGAGGGGGCGGGCTTAAGCTACACTGCAAAGGCGTTGCCTTAGCTTGTTGCCTCTGCCCATGTTGCCTGTTTACTATTCCGATATTTTCCTCAGCCACGATACTGGGCCATTTCACCCCGAGCGTCCGGCTCGCTTGCAGTCCATTGTTAAGGCGCTGCGTGGTGCCCCTTTTGCCAACCAGTTGGAATGGCGGGATCCTCCCTTGGCGGAGCTGGCAGAGCTGGAGCGAGTACACTCGCGTCAGCACATCCAACAGGTGGCTGAGTTGGCAACAGCAGGTGGGGGACACATTGATGCCGACACTGCTCTCTCGGAGAGAAGTTTTGAAGCGGCGCGCCTGGCTGTGGGGGCTTGGGTGGCCGGCTCTGCCTCGGTTTTGACCACCGCTCAGCCAGCGCTGGTGCTGTGCCGTCCACCTGGGCATCACGCAGAGCCAGAACGGGCAATGGGGTTTTGTTTATTCAGCAACGCAGCCATTGCGGCGCTGTGGGCGCTGGATCAGCCGGGGGTGAAGCGGGTGGCGATTTTCGATTGGGATGTTCACCACGGCAACGGCACGCAGGCGGTGGTGGAGCGCTATCCCCAACTGGCCTATGCCTCCATCCATCAGTTTCCCCTCTACCCCGGCACCGGCTCCGCTCGCGAAACCGGGATCCACGGCAACCTCTGCAACGTGCCTTTGCCTGCCGGCTCGGATTGGTTGGCCTACAAAAAGGCCCTCGACGAGAAGATCTTGCCGTTCTTGCAAGCGTTCCAGCCGGATTTGCTGCTGGTGAGCGCCGGCTTCGACTGTGCCAAAGGGGATCCCCTGGCCGGTATGCAGCTAGAGCCGGAAGACTTTGGCCGCATGGCCCGCCTTTGCCTGGAGCAGGTGACCCGCAAAACCCTCTTCGGCTTGGAAGGCGGCTATAACCTGGACAACCTGGCGCGCGGCTGGCTGAGCCTGGCCCAAGCTTGCCTGGAGAGTTAACCTTTCCACTTCACCTTGGGTAAAATCTGCCGCACATCCACCCGATCCTTGTACTTGAGAGCAAAGTTGAGCAGCGAATCCAAGAGGGAATCGGACAGATAGTGGGGCTGGAGGCCCAGGTCTAGGAGCTTGGTGTTTTTGGCGTTGTAGTAGTGCTCTTCCAGCTCGACGCGGGGGTTCTCCAGGTGGTTGATTTCCACCTTCAGGCCCATGGTGGCTCCCGCCTTTTGCACCAGCAACGCCAGTTGCTCAACACTAAATTGCTCTGTGAACTGGTTCATCACCCGGAATTGGCCCGGCTCGGCAGGGTGAGCAATGGCCAGCTCCACGCAGCGCACCGTGTCGCGGATATCCAGGAAACCGCGGGTCTGGCCGCCCTTGCCATACACTGTCAGCGGATGGCCCACGGCCGCTTGAATGCAGAAGCGGTTCAGAGCTGTGCCGAATACGCCATCGTAATCGAGACGGTTGATCAGCACCTCGTCCATGCCGGTTTCTTCTGTGAGCACGCCGTACACCACTCCTTGGTTGAGGTCGGTGGCCCGCAGACCCCAGACGCGGCAGGCGAAGTGGATGTTGTGGCTGTCGTGTACTTTGGAGAGGTGATACATGGATCCCGGCTGCTTGGGGTAGGGCAGGGTATCCTTGCGGCCATTGTGCTCGATGGTGATGTACCCCTCCTCGATGTCGATGTTGGGGGTGCCGTACTCGCCCATGGTGCCCAGCTTCACCAGGTGGCAATCGGGAAATTCCTCCTTGATGGCGTAGAGGATGTTCAAGGTGCCCACCACGTTGTTCACCTGGGTCATCACCGCATGCTCGCGGCTGATCATCGAGTAAGGGGCAGAGCGCTGCTCGCCAAAGTGAACAATGGCCTCCGGCGGGAAGCGGCGCATGCAGGAGATCAGGGCTTCGTAGTTGGTAACGTCGCAGACAAAGATGGGAATGTCCTTGCCGGTTAGCCCCTTCCAGCAATCCACCCGTTGCTCTAGCTGGGCAATTGGGGTCAGGGTAGAAACCCCCAGTTGCAGATCCCAGAGGCGGCGGACGTAGGAATCGAGAATGGCCACCTCATAACCCCTGTTGGATAGGTATAGGGCCGTCGCCCAGCCACAGTATCCGTCACCACCAATAACCAGGACTTTCATCAGGGAAGCAAAATTCGGCTGCTCACGAATCTACCAAGTTATGGCACCAAAGACAAACTCTCCTGGGATCCCTTTGAGCGCTGCATGGCTCCTCATTCAATGCGAGGCGGGTTATCCAGGGTATAAACCGTGGTCTCGGCGGCAATGGCACGGCGCAGGTGAGCTGGGACTTGGTAGAGGCCCAGAAGGGTGATGCCATCGATGAATTGCAGTGCCCCTCGCTCGGGATCCAACTGTTGGCTCAGAATCTGGTCGATCTGCTCCGGTTCTGGCCTGGGGGAGATGGGATCCTGAGCTGCCAGGGCAAAACCCAGTGGGCCACCGTAGGTGGGGGCATAGATGGCGTAGGGCTGCACGGCGGCAAACACCGTTTTCAGGGTGCGAACAATGCGGGTGTGTTGATGAAGCTCAACCGGCCCCGTCGGCCCGGCTTGGATGGTGAAAGCCCCATCTGGCTGCAACTTGGAGCGGATCTGGCGGAAAAACTCCTGGGTGAAGAGGCGGTAGGCAGGGCCGGACTCAATGGGATCGGAAAGATCGGAAAGGATCACATCCCAAATGGGGCCTGTTTCCTGGAGAAAATCCAAGGCATCGGCAATCACCACCTCCACCCGCGGATCTTCAAAGGATCCCTGGTGCATTTCCGGCAGGTGCTCTCGGCAGGCTGCCACCACCTCCCCATCGATGTCCACCATCACCACCTGCTCCACCGAGCGCCAACGCAGCACCTCCCGCAGCGTTGCCCCTTCTGCCCCCCCCAACACCAGTACCCGCCGGGGGATCCCGCCCGCTTGGACAACCTGCACCATAGCCGGATGAACCAAAGCCTCGTGGTACAGAAACTCATCCACGGTAGTGGATTGCCAATGCCCATCCAGCATCAGACCCTTGCCGAAGGCCCCCGTCTCGGCGATCAGCATCTCCTGGAAAGGGGTTTTTCGGTAGGCCAAGATGCGCGTGACGGCACGGGCGGTGTAGTCCCAAGGGGTAAAGTACTCCTGAACCCAGAAGAAACTTCTCGGGCTGCTCATAAGCACCTCGCTACAGCTTTTTCCAGCAACATAGACTGACCTTTGGGGTGAATCGGATCCCACCCAGCCTACAGATGGCCCCCATGACAGTCTGGAAAAAGCTGCGATTGGCGAAGATCTCAGCGCCTTCGTCGGGTCGCTTCACAGGTGAGCACCTCAGCCGAGTCTGGGGCCTCTTCCAGGAGTGTCGGTTGCGCGGTGCGGCGGGGCACCTTGCGCAGGGAATATCGTCGCGCTTGAAACACGTCGATCAGATATTCACAGGCCGCTTCCGGTCGGGTGTGGCGACCACAGGTGAACACATCCACCGCCGCGTAGCCCGCTTCGGGCCAGGTGTGAATGGAGATGTGGGATTCCCCCAAAAGAGCGAGGGCTGTAATCCCCTGCGGCTCAAATGGATGGCACAGCTCTCCCAAAAAGGTGGAGTTGGAGCGTCTGGCTGCCTCTCGCAAAGCCTGTTGCACCAGAGAGGCATCATCCAAAAGTTTGGCCGGGCAGTCGTAAAGCTCCAGGATACAGTGGATCCCGATCAGAGCTGGAGACCTATCCCCTAATTGGCCAGATAGTGTGTGCAGCATACTATCCCCTAATTGGCCAGATAGAACTGATTAGAACCAGAGGCTGCACAGAAAGCGCAGCTTTACCATTATCTCACAATTGACATACTCCCCTGGCTAAAGGCAGGGGATTCTGGTTACTGGTTCTGCGACAGCACTTACCGTGTCAGGTTGCCCCTCCACAGCAGCGGTGCTCATCGCGGCAGCGGGCCGTAGGCCTTTCTCCCCAGGCGTTCCCCCTTTCGGGGCGGTTCCCTTTTGCCCAAAGGTACCGTTGTTCCACTCCTCACCCAACAACTCCAACCCTTTGCGCAGGATGTTGATGGCCGCATTCTCATCCCGGCAAAGTACCACCCCACACTGCGGGCATTGATGGGTGCGACTGGACAGCGTCTTCTTCACCCGGTGGCCACACCGAGAACAGTCCTGACTAGTGTACTGGGGCGGCACGGCCACCACCACCTTGTTGAAGACCTTCCCGTAGGAGTCCAGCCACCCGGTGAATAAACTCCACCCGGCATCGTGAATCGACTTGGCCAAGTGGTGATTCCGCACCAAGTTGCGCACCTGCAAGTCCTCATACGCCACGATGTCGCTAGACAAAGCGCTCCGCGCCGCCGTAGGCGAGCACCACGCACCGGGCCAACTTCACAGCCCAGTCTCTACGCTGGCGTTGGACTTTGAGATGCACCTTGCCCAGTCGCTTCCTCTGCTGGTGGTAGTTCTTGGATTGGGGTTTGGCCCCTCTCCGTTCGCGTAAGCGGGACGGAGTCCTTAACTTCCGACTTAACCTGCGTTGCTCTCGCTTCAGCCTCCTTTCGGCACGACGCAAAAACTTGGGGCACTCTACCTTGTTTCCGTGGCTGTCGGTATAGAAGTGCGTCAGGCCCATATCCAGCCCCACCACCTGGCCGGTGTACTCCGCCTGCTCACGACGCTCCACATCCAGGCAGAACTGGGCGTAGTACCCATCGGCCCTGCGTATGACCCGCACCCGGTTGATTTTCAGGGTGAGGATGTCCCGCCGTGCCTCGCCGTTGCAGTAGAGGGCAAAAGTACCCGCATTGCAGCCGTCTGTGAAGGTGAGGGACATCCCATCCTGTGAGAGCTTCCAGCCGGAGACTTTGTACTCCACGGAGCGACAGTGTTTCTGGAACTTGGGGTAACCCTTCCGGGCTTCCTGGTTCTTACAGCGGCGGTAGAAGTTAGAGATGGCAGACCAGGCTCGCTCCGCGCTGGCTTGTCGGGCAGAGGAGTTCAGCTTCTGGGCGAACGGGAACTCTCTGGCCAAGTCCTTGCAGAGGGAGTACAACGTGGCCCTGTTCACCCCCTGATGATCCATCCAGTGGCGCAGGCACTTGTTGCGCACGAACTGGGCAGTCCGAATGGCCTCATCCAGGGCTTGGTACTGCTGGGCTGTGCCGTTGAGGAGCTTGGCTTCGAGGACGCGCATGGGCCCACTCTAGCGCAGGTTAGCAAGATAAAAGCCGCCCTGGTCGCGTCAGCGGGCCGTAGGCCTTAGGGCGGGGCTTCAGACCCAGTTTTTTGGTAAAGCCAAACTACCCTCCCCAGCAGCTTTTTTCTTAACCGAAAGTTAACCCTAGGCCCAATCTGGAGCCACTGCACCACCGACACCAGCGTTCCGGGAAGGGGCTGGAGAAGCTAGGGCTGCTGCTCCTTTGAAGAGGGAGAGGGGGGATAGAGCAGGGCTTCCAGCTCCTGCAGCGCTTGCTCCAGGTTGTCGTTGACAATCACGTAGTCAAATTCGTCTTGGGCATCCAATTCCTTGCGGGCCTGCTCCAGGCG
Source organism: Thermostichus sp. MS-CIW-34 (assembly GCF_054060435.1). Taxonomy (NCBI): domain Bacteria; kingdom Bacillati; phylum Cyanobacteriota; class Cyanophyceae; order Thermostichales; family Thermostichaceae; genus Thermostichus; species Thermostichus sp. MS-CIW-34. The sequence continues at coordinate 96,171 of NZ_JBSSDE010000003.1, forward strand.
GCGCTCGATGCTGGCCTCTGAGTCTTGTCCGCGCTTGCGGATGCGACGTTCCAGCTCTTCCAGAGAAGGTGGACAAAGAAAGATGCGAATGGCATCTGGGTACTGTTGCCTCACCTGACGGGCCCCCGCCAGCTCAATTTCCAGCAGCACATCCTGACCCTGATTGAGTTTTTGGAACACGATCTCGCGGGGAGTGCCGTAAAAGTTGCCCGCATACTGTGCCCATTCCAACAGCTCGTTGGCTTCAATCAAGTTGAGAAATTCCTCCCGACTGCGAAAGTAGTAGTTGACGCCTTCCTGTTCGCTGGGGCGGGGGGGGCGGGTGGTGACCGAAACCGAGAGATACAGCTCGGGGTGGCGCTGGCGCAACTGGTTGACCAGCGTACCCTTACCCACTCCGCTGGGCCCTGTCAAAACCACCAAGCGACCGCGCGGGGTAGGAGCCGGAAGGGATCCCTGCTGCTGCGTACACTCAGAGGAAACCGGGGTAGGAGAGGTTGGCATAGACAGAGACCGACGCAAGACGGCTGGGCAATTGACTTGTTTGGGTTTGTTTTAGGATATCTCACTTCTGGTTTCTCAAACGGCTTACAGCGATGGGCTTTCACTCGGTCTCCTCTGACAAACCGGGCTTGGCCGTGAGGAAGCGGTTGGCAACGGTTTCGGGTTGGATGGCGGAGAGGATAACGTGCCCGGAATCGGTGATAATGACAGCGCGGGTACGACGACCATAGGTGGCATCTATCAACTGGCCCCTCTCGCGGGCATCGCTGATGATGCGTTTGATGGGAGCTGACTCGGGACTGACAATGGCGACCACACGCCCAGCGGCGACGATGTTGCCAAAGCCAATGTTGATTAGGCGGGTATCCATGGGGTGATGAGGGAACCTAACGGTTGTCCGGCCAGCAACCTTCATTAAGGTAGCAAATGGGGCTCTTTCGCGGGTTTGCCACAACGACACCTGAGTTCTCGGCCAATTGGGCAGTGAGTTCTGGCGACAAGTCCCGTTCGGGTGAGCCGCAAAAAGGCTGTGGTTGCATAACAAGCTGCACCCTCCCAAACAACTTGCCCTGTTTATCGAGGACGGTAAAATCGTCAACATGAAGCCACTTCAATGGAACTTGAACTGTAAGCCTCAAAGGCCGCCGCTGTGGTAAGCAGTTTGAGGCAGCTCTGAAAACGAAAAGATCGACCCAGCACCCCAAGCTTGAATAGATTTCTTCCTTGCCTATGCTTGACCTGACTTGGCTGGATCCCCTTGTCCAGCACTTTCAACTGGGGGATCCAGAGCCACCCGAAGCCATCCGAGTGGGCCTCATTCACCAAACTTGGAAACTCAACACCTCTGAGGGATCCTTCATCGTCCAGCGCCTTCACCCCCGATTTGATCCTGCTGTCACTGAAGATGGTCAAGCCATCGGCCAATGGCTGAGACAACACGGCTTCCCTGTGCCCCGATTCCGTCGCGCTCGCGATGGATCCCTGCACTTGTCCTGGGCAGAAGGGCTGTGGCGGGTCATGGATTGTCTGCCGGGATCCTGTCACCCAACTCCTCCCAATTGGGGCTATCTGGAAGAGGCGGGGGCAGCCGTTGGACGCCTGCATCGACTCTTGGCCCAGATGGACTATCGTTTTCGCTTCCAGATCCCGCATTTTCACGATACGGCTCACCTTTGGCAACAGCTACGCCAGTATGAGCCGGCCCTAGAAGTGCAGGCAGAATGGCAGTTTTTAATCGAAACTGTGCCCAATCTTCTGCTGCCCTCGGGGATCCCAACTCAAATCATCCATGCCGATCTCAAGTTCAACAACTTTTTGTTCGATGAGCAGGGGCGATTTGTGGGCCTGGTGGATCTGGACACCTTTATGTATCACAATCTCTATGTTGAATTGGGGGATGCCCTGCGCTCCTGGGGCAAACGAGGAAATACCCTTCAGCCAGAGGCGATCCTGGCCGGGTTGCGGGGCTATGCCCAAACCGGGAACTTGCACGCCTTACAACCGGAACTCCTTCTCCAAGGGATCCAACTGATTACCCTGGAATTGGGGATGCGCTTTTTGCAGGATTGGTTTGAAGACGCTTACTGGAATTGGGATCCCCAACGCTACCCCAGCCGCAAGGCCCATAACCTGGCCCGCTGCCAACAGCAAATTTGCCTCTATCAAGACCTAACCCAGAGGGCACCCCAACTGTTGGAGTCCATGCGCGCCCTTTTGTCTTGTGAGCAGCGGAAAGAGGGAAGGTAGCCAACAGGTTTGCCCAGCTTTTGACAGCTCGTTTTGGGATCTGCTACCGCGGCATAGGAATGAAACATTTCTAAATATTTCTGTGGCATTGCTTCCCGACTCTCCTCCCCCAGAGGGAGAGGGGCTGGGGGCGGTCGCGAAACGCCTAGGAAGTGTCTCAATCTAGTTTCAAATGACGATAACGCTCAATCTCGACTTTGACTTGGATCGCAATGGTCGGGAACACGCTCCAGCCTGGGCCTCCCCTAGGCAGTTTGCACTTGGCGCACCAACCCAGTCGTTTTCAGAGCAGCCAAAGCCCGATCCCGGTAACGGCCATAGCGCTCCTGCTTGTTGCGAAGCTGGCGCCCCTCCAAATCCGGCAACAGCCCAAAGTTGGCCGGCATCGGCTGAAAGTGCCTGGGATCGGCGCTGCTGATGAACTGAAACAGGGATCCCATCATTGTTTCGGGGGGCAGCGTGATCAAGGGCAACCCCAGAGCCAGGCGGGCGGCGTTCTGTCCGGCCAACCATCCCCCTGCCACCGCGCAGGCATAGCCCTCGGTGCCCACCAACTGGCCGGCGGCAAACAGCGTGGGTCGGCGACGAAATTGCAAGGTCGGCCACAGAAGCTGGGGCGAATTCAAAAATGTATTGCGGTGCATCACCCCAAAGCGGACAAACTCCGCCTGTTCCAGGCCGGGGATGAGGCGAAAGACCCGCTGCTGTTCTCCCCATTTCAAGTTGGTTTGAAAGCCCACCAAGTTCCACAGCTGCCCTGCTTTGTCCTCTTGCCGCAACTGCACCACCGCGTAAGGACGGGATCCCGTGCGCGGATCCACCAGCCCCACCGGCTTCAAGGGGCCGAAACAGAGGGTGTCTTTGCCCCGGCGCGCCATTTCTTCAATCGGCAAGCAGCCCTCGAAAAACTTGCGCTCCTCCCGTTCAAAATCCTTGAGGGGCGCCTGCTCTGCCTCCACCAGCGCCCGCCAAAACCGTTCGTACTCCGCTTCCGTCATGGGGCAGTTGAGATAGGCTGCTTCCCCCTTGTCGTAGCGGGAAGCCTGAAACACCACCGCTCGGTTCAACGAATCCCCGGTAACAATGGGGCTAGAAGCATCGAAAAAGCTCAGGTACTCCAGGCCCGTAAAGGCTTGCAGTGCCTTGGCCAGGGGATCGCTGGTCAGAGGGCCGGTACAGAGGACGGCAATGCCCTCCGGGATCTCCGTCACCTCCTCCCGACGCAGGGTGATGCGGGGATGGTTTTGAATGGCTTCCGTGAGAGCCTGGCTGAAGCGGGCCCGATCCACTGCCAATGCCCCTCCTGCCGGCACTGCATGGCAATCCGCCGTCGCGATCACCAGGGATCCCAGTTGTCGCAGTTCTTCCTTGAGCAGCCCTGCCGCCCGATCGCTGGCCGCAGCCCCAAAGGAGTTGCTGCACACCAGCTCCCCCAACTGATCGGTGTGATGGGCCGGGCTCTGACGCACGGGGCGCATCTCCGAAAGGATGACAGGCAACCCTGCCTGGGCAATTTGCCAAGCAGCTTCTGTCCCCGCCAACCCCCCGCCCACAACATGGATGGGGGGAAAGGCTCCCGCTCGTGCAAGCGGGCTGCAAGCCCTTGGGTTAGTTGGAGGGTTCATCACAACCTCCGGGAGGGAAGAGAAGAATGGAGCGCACCCTGCTAGGGCCGGAAACGGCTCAGGTCAAACCCACTATGGTGACATACTCCCGCACTCATGCTGACGCAAAGCACTCCGCGCTGCTAAAGCGAAAGAGTGTGCGCTTCTCGCTTCAACGGGGAGCTATCACAAGAACCCTCAGCGAGCAGACACGGAATGTCCCACCGCGTAGCTGTACCAGATTCCGGCAAAGCCGTTTTGTACAGCCAGGTTGATTATAGAACAAAGACCGCCTTTCATCCCGACCCTTACGCTGAGGCATAGCGCTCCGCGCCGCTAAAGTGGTTGCGTCGCGTTGCGTAGCAATAAGGAGGGCGGAGCTTCTGGGCGGATTAGCTAACCCTCAGCATGGCCCGACCTGCACGAGGCAAGTGACCCAGAGGCGGGATACGCTACTATAAGTACCCGCTGACACCCAGGATCCCGACCCATGACGGAAACGGCTGACCTTTGGCCACAGCTTTTGGGGCAGTTGCTGGATCGGCAATCTCTCAGCGAAGCCCAAGCTGAACAGTTGATGAACGGTTGGCTCCAGAACCAAGTGCCAGATGTGGTGTCGGGGGCGATTCTGGCGGCCCTGCAAGCCAAGGGTGTGAGCGCCGGTGAACTGGCCGGCATGGCACGAGTGCTACAGCGGGCTTCGCTGGGATCCCCGCTGGACTTGCCTCTCCTGGTGGATACCTGTGGCACCGGCGGCGATGGGGCCGGCACTTTTAACATTTCCACGGCGGTGGCCTTTGTGGTCAGTGCAGCCGGGATCCCGGTGGTTAAACATGGCAACCGTTCCGCCTCTGGCAAGGTCGGCTCGGCGGATGTGCTGGAGGCCCTGGGGGTGAACTTGGGGGCTGAGCCAGAGCGGGTGCGGGCGGCTGTGGCGGAAGTGGGCATCACCTTTTTGTTTGCTCCCCAGTGGCACCCGGCCATGCGGGCGGTGATCCCCTATCGGCGGGCCCTCAAGGTTCGCACCATTTTCAACCTGTTGGGGCCCTTGGTCAACCCCCTCTATCCCAACCGCCAGGTGATCGGGGTTTACGCCCAGGAGCTGGTGCCGGTAATGGCAGAGGCCCTGCGCCTGTTGGGACGGGAAGGGGCCATTGTGTTGCACAGCCGCGAAGGTCTCGACGAGGCCGGTCTGGATCAACCCACCGATCTGGGCATCCTGTCCGGTGGGCTGGTACGGACGGAAGTCTTGAACCCTGCAGATTACGAGCTGACCCTGGCACCCACCCAAGCTCTCAAGGGGGGGGATGTGGCGGAAAATGCCGCCATCCTCGCCCAAGTCCTTCAGGGATCCGGGACGCCTGCCCAGCAGGATGTGGTGGCCTTGAATGCTGCTTTGGCCCTGCAGGTGGCCGGAGTGGCCCCTGATTGGAGAACCGGGATCGCCCAAGCTCGCGAGATTCTCGCCAGGGGTGCCGCTTGGGATCGCTTGCAACAGCTGGTTCATTTTCTCAAGGCTTGATGCCGGTAGGAGCCCAGGAGAGGGCGACAGGGATCCCACCTGAGCCTAGGGCTAAAACTCCCGCCCTCGCCCAAAGGCCAGAACTTCATCCACCCCCAAGCGAGGCTTGCGCGGCAGGTTACCCGCTGCCGCATATCCAACCGCCAGCAGCATCACCGGCACGTAGCGGTCGGCAATGCCGAACTCCCGCTTTACCCCTTCCGGATCAAAGCCGATCATCGGCCCGCTCACCAAACCCTTGGCCTGAGCCGCGATCATCAGCGCCATGGCAGCCATCGCCCCAGAGCGAATCGCTTCATCCCGCGCCAAGGTGGGATTGTGGAGCATGCCTCTAACCCCCAAAACCCTGAACTTTGCTGAATTTACTGAGCTTTAGGCGGTTTGGCAAAAGTCATTGAGAGGGATATAGTAGACCAAGTTTCCCCCTGATCCTTGAGTCCACCGCAACGGTTGCCGGGAAGTGAAGGGGGAAAGCGCTCGGGGGGTATTCCTCAGGGCTTTGCGGGATACCGCCTTCCTGCTTGGACTCCGTCCCGCTGACGCGAACAGAGATAGGCAGGATGCGATCGCTTCTTTCCTGAACCATGTTCAGGAGAGTTCAGCGTGAATGTATCAGATAGGTTGCCTGGGCCATGTTCACCCAGCCTTCCGCTTTTTCGGGCGAGAGGATCCCGGCAGCAACGCTTCTTTGCACAATTTCAGGCAGTTTCTCATACCCCCGCAGATCCCCCAGGATGATAAACACCACCGATGCATCCGCCACCTTCTGTTGGTTGTAGGCCAGAGATTTGAGGCGCTCTTTGTCTTCCGGGTCGGTGACCGCAACAAACCGCCAGTGCTGAATGTTGAAGGAAGAAGGAGCTTCCGTAGCATAAGCCACCAGCTCTCGGATCTCCGCTTCCGATAAACGGCGGCTGGGATCCAATTTGTCGGCGGAAATGCGCTCTTTCAGGGCAGTTAGGGCGTCCATAGGGATCCTCAAGTGTCGGTAGAAAGGCTGCTCCCCCCAAAGGTAGGGGCAGGATTGGCAAATGGCTATACATTCCGTGTTCAAACGGTCTGTCTTCTTTGTTATCTCCCTTTTATCCAGCCTGTGGCAACCGGGTGAGGCACAAACTGGGCCTTGGCAGGGCAGGCAAGCGGGATCCCTAACGCAAAGGCAGGTATGATGGAAAAACAAACTGGTCTCATCTGGGTCGCCCGGTTAATCGTCGGATTGGTGTGGTTGATGGGGAGAAGCAATCGGTGAACTTCGGTCGAGTGCTGACGGCCATGGTTACCCCCTTTACTGATGAGGGGGAGCTTAACTACGATGAGGCCGCTCGTTTGGCCGATTACTTGGCAACCCACGGCAGTGACGGCTTGGTGGTCTGTGGCACTACGGGCGAGTCTCCCACCCTAACCTGGCAAGAGGAATACGAGCTGTTCCGCGTGGTGCGAGATGCCGTAGCCGGTCGGGCTAAGGTGATCGCCGGGACGGGATCCAACTCCACCCGTGAGGCCATTGAAGCCACAAAAAAGGCCGCTCAACTCGGTTTGGATGGCTCTCTGCAGGTGGTGCCCTACTACAACAAGCCTACCCAGGCCGGCCTTTATGAGCACTTCAAGGCCATCGCCCAAGCCAGTGACCTGCCCATCTTGCTCTACAACATTCCCAGTCGGACAGGGGCCAGTTTACAGCCGGAGACTGTAGCCCAATTAGCAGAATTGGAAACGGTTGTCGCCATCAAAGAAGCCAGTGGTATGATGGATGTAGCTTCGGAAATTCGGCGACTCACTCCCTCGCGTTTCGCCATTTATTCGGGAGATGACTCTCTGACGTTGCCACTCCTATCTTTGGGAGGCAGCGGTGTGGTCAGTGTAGCCAGCCACCTAGTTGGGTTGCAGTTGCAGGAGTTGATCCAGAGCTACATCAGGGGGCAACACGATCAAGCTTTGGCCCACCACCTGCGCCTGTTTCCGTTGTTCAAGGTTTTATTCATCGAGACCAACCCAGTTCCGATTAAGGCCGCATTGGAGATGCAGGGTTGGCGAGTGGGTCGGGCGCGCCTTCCCCTAGCGCCTCTACAGCCCAGTTCTCTGCAGGTTTTGCGACAGGTGCTTGAAGAGATGGGCCTACTGGCTGAATCGAAGGGATCCGAACAAATGGCGACGAAAGTTTCATGATTGCATTTTTAGGCTTTGCTTCTGCCATGACCACGGTTTTCAGGGGTTTGCAAGGGGCTCTTTTGTGGCGTTTGACCTGTGGGTAAGTGGCTTTTTCCCCGAAAAGCTCTTTCCCAGCTTGGGAAGCAAATAAGTTGCGGCGGCTGAGTTCAGCTTTCACCCACAGCCTTGTTGGGGATAGCTTGTGCCCATTTCTGTTTTTGTTTTTTTACTGTTGAGGATCTAAACCCATATGCCAACACCACGTTCTTCAGTTGCTTCTCGTTCTGTGATCCCACAATCCACCTCTTCCGTTCAGATGATTCCGCTGGGCGGCGAGCGGGAGATCGGCAAAAACACATGGGCCTTCCGCTACGAGGACGACATTATCCTCTTGGATGCCGGTTTGGCTTTTCCCGATGAGAGCATGCACGGCGTGAACATCGTGCTGCCGGACATGACCTACATCAAGCAAAACCGCGACAAAGTGCGGGGGATGGTGATTACCCACGGCCATGAAGATCACATCGGCGGGATCCCGTATCACTTGCGGGAGTTCGATATTCCGGTCATCTACGGCCCCAGATTGGCGCTGGCGCTGCTGGAAGAGAAATTGCGGGAAGTGGGCCTGCTCAACCGCACAGAGCTGCGTCCTGTTGGCCCCCGTGAAATCGTTCCCTTGAGTAAGCACTTTTTTGCCGAATTCATTCGCAACACCCACTCTTTTGCCGATAGCTTTACGGTGGCTCTGCACACGCCTGTGGGCGTCATTATTCAGACCGGCGACTTTAAGATCGACCATACCCCCGTGGATGGGGAGTACTTCGACCTGCAGCGGTTGGCCGAACATGGGGAAAAGGGAGTGCTCTGCCTGATCAGCGACTCCACCAACGCGGAAGTGCCGGGGTTTACCCCTTCCGAAGCCTCTGTGGTGCCGGGTCTCACCAAGGCCATTGCCGGAGCCAAAGGGCGGGTGATCATCACTACCTTTGCTTCTTCGGTGCATCGTCTCAACTTGGTGCTGCAGATCGCCGAACAGCAGGGTCGGGTGGTGTCTCTGCTGGGCCGCTCCATGCTGAATGTGGTGGCTCACGCGCGGCGTTTGGGCTACATCCGCTGCAAGGACGAAACGCTGCAGCCGATGCATGTGATCAACAGCCTGCCGGATGACCGGGTGATCATCCTCACCACCGGATCCCAGGGAGAACCTCTAGCTGCTCTCACCCGCATTGCCAACGGTGAGCACCCGCAGTTGCAAATCAAGCCAGGAGACACGGTGGTGTGGTCGGCCAACCCGATCCCTGGCAACACCATCGCGGTCTCGCGGGTCATCGACAAGCTGATGGAGCTGGGAGCCAATGTCATTTACGGCAAAGACAAGGGCCTGCACGTTTCCGGCCACGGCTGCCAGGAAGACCAGAAGCTGATGATTGCCCTCACCCGCCCCAAGTTCTTCGTTCCCACCCACGGGGAATACCGCATGCTGGTCAAGCACGCCGAAACCGCCATGAGCATGGGGATCCCGCGGGAAAACATTGTAATCATCGACAACGGCGATGTGGTGGAGGTGAACCGGGAGCGCATTGCCATCACGGGCCGCGTCCCCTCTGGCCTGCAGATGATCGCCGCTTCCCACGATGGAGTGGTGATGGATGAGATGCTGCAGGAGCGGCAGCAGATCGCCAAAGATGGCATGGTGACGGTGGTGATCAGCCTGGACGGCAGCGGCCAGTTGCTCTGCACCCCGCAGGTGCAAACCTTTGGCTTGGCGGGGGAAGGGAACCAACTCAAGGGATCCGACCTGAAACCCCTTCTGGAGAACACCCTTCGGCAAGCGTGGCCCCAATTTGCTCGCTCGCTGGAGCGGGGCAGCCTGGACATCGACTGGGCCGGCCTTAAGGGCGAAGTGGAGCGGGTGGTGCGCCGTTTCTTGCGAGAACAATTGCCCGGCAAGCCCACGGTGGCGGTTTTTGTGCAATCCCCTGAAGAGGAGTCTGTGTCTTCCTTGAGTGTGGAAACCCAACCGGAGCCGGTAGCGGGTGCTCTGGGCCGGCGGCGGCGTTCCTCGGCAGCGGTAGCTGCTTCCTAAAACTGGCCCGTTCTCCGTGGCTGGATCGTCTAAGCGCCTTTGGGATCCCTTGCCGAGCGCAGGGATCCTTCCTATTGTGCCGGCTTGTATCCATCCGTGAGAAAACTGCGGAGGGCAGACTCTGCCGCCGCATCTGGTTGCAGGGATCCCACCTCGCTAAAGGGAGGGCAGCGGGGTTGGGGAGGGAGCGGTTGCCGAAGGGCGCTCAAGAAGGCATCGGCCAAATCGGCGTAGCCCCGGTCGTTGGGGTGAAAGCCGTCGGCCAGCGGGCCGGGAAAGAAGGACTCGCGTCGGTAGGAGCGGGGATCGCAGAGCAAGTCCACCACTGGGATCCCCTGTTGGCTTAAGGGGTTGATGGCCCGTTGCGTGAGGCTAACCGAGATCAGGGAGAGCAGTTGGCGCACGCTGCTGGGTTGCTGCTGACCCAGAGGAATCAGGGCGAAGTTGGGCAGGTTGGCCACCGCCAGGCGAGCTTGAGGGGCACGGGCACGCACCGCTTGCAGCAGGGTTTGGTAATCGGCGGCGAATTGTCGGATCTGCTGATCGACGAAGGGCAAGGGATCCTCACCTTGGAGAGCCCGTTGAGCCGCCGCCAGAGCGATGGCGTTGGTATCGTTTCCGCCCACCCAAATGGTGATCAGGGTGGCATCGGGGGGAAGGCGCGGCACTTGATCCTGCAGCAAATTGGCCGGGATCCCCTGCCTCAGGGCTTGCATGGCGGGGCTGAGCACCGCTCCCGAACGGCCCAGGTTGATAAGCTCCACTGGGCCGGGCAGCAAGCGAGCCAGGCGGGGCACATAGCCCGTTCCATTGGGGCAGTCCAGGGGCTCTGAGCGCTGGGGTCGAGTGCCGGCGGCGTTGGCTGGGCCATCACAGGAAATGGAGGCGTTGTAGCCAACGGCATCGCTGGCTCCCAGGGCAACGTAGCGGGTGAGGGTGGGTGGGCTGGGCACAACAGGGGATCCAGAACTGGCAGAGCAGGCGGTTAGCCCCAAACTGAGTATCAAAATCAGCAGGGAGAGGAGGAACACCCAGCTGTCTTGTTGTCTTGGAGTCGAGTTTTCTGGGGTTCGGGTGCTGGCATCCTTTGCAGAGAGAGGCATGGGAAAGCGGGCATAGATAGGGCGAGGCGGGAAGCACCCCCAGACAGGCTAGCCAAGGATCCCAAAATTGGCGAGGTATGGTGGGAGTATGCCGCTACGGTTTTGCAAGTCCCGCACCTACCACGATCCCCTGCATGGCGCCATCAGCCTGAATGGAGGGGACGCGGTTGAGGCTCTGCTCATTCGCCTGATCGATACACCGGCCTTTCAGCGGCTGCGCCGCATTCGCCAGTTGGACACGGCCTTTTTTACCTTCCATGGGGCAGAGGGATCCCGCTTTACCCATTCGGTGGGGGTGCTGCAGGTAACGCGGCGGCTGTTCGACAAATTGGCCCATCGCCACCCGGAGCTGCGTCCCTATCGGGCGGTAACCTTGGCCTCGGCTCTGCTGCACGACATTGGCCATGCCCCTTTTAGCCATGCCGGGGAAGAGATCTTCGGCTGCCGGCACGAGGTTTGGACGGCCCGCATTCTCCGGGAGGATCCCCAGGTGAGGACGCTGCTGGCGGAGTTTGATTCCCAACTGCCGGCCCAGATGCAGCAAGTGCTGCAGAAGCAGTTTCCCCTGCCGCTGGTGGGGCAACTCATCTCCAGCCAACTGGACTGCGACCGCTTCGATTACCTGATGCGGGATAGCCTGCTCACGGGTGCCCAATACGGCCACCTGGACTTGGATCGCATCCTAACGGTGCTGGATTATGACCCGGAGACGGGATCCCTGTCCATCCCGGCTCGCAAAGGCCTGGGGGCCATCGAGCACTACCTGGTGGTGCGCTATTTCATGTACACCCAGGTGTACCAGCACCCCAAGAGCCTCTGTGCCCGTTTTATCTTGGAGCGGCTATTCAGGCGGGCAGAGGCGCTCCTGCAAAGGGGGGAGATTGAGCTGGATCCCATCCTCAGCGCTTGGTGCTGGGCCTCGCTGGCGGCTCAAAAAGGGGATCCCTTCGAGTTGCCGCTCCCCCTCTACTTGGCTGCCGACGATATCATCTTCAGCTACCCCATGCGCCTCTGGGCCATGTCGGGGAAGGATCCCATCTTGGCGGATCTGTCGCGGCGCTACTTGGAGCGGGATTTGTTCAAGGCCCGCAACATTACCCAGTTGTCTGAGGAACAACGCCAAACCCTGGTGGCTGCTGTGCAGGCCAAAATGCTGCGGGATGGGCTGGATCCTGAAAGTTACTTGGGCATCCGCTCTGCCCACGTCCAGGGCTATAGCTTTTATGACCAAGGGATCCAGCTCAAAACCGAGCGTGGCTATGAAGAAATTGCCCATCTTTCCCCTTTGGTGCGTGCCTTGGTGGAAACCCAGCGCCAGGTCTGGCTAATCTTTCCCCGGCCCTATGGCGATATCGTAGAGGGGGTTTTGTCTGCCTAGAAAATCATTGGGCCATCCCAGAGCTAGAGCATTAGAGGTGGGAATCTGTTCGTAAACTACCCGACCCCGACCGCTAAGCGGTACGGGGCGGGCTTTCAGTAGCCCTGAGCCTGCTCTGCTCTACCAGAGAACAAAACAAGCCCGGACCTCTAGGCTGGTTTACGACAGCCCCAAAAAGCGCAATCACATTCGCACCATTCAAATCCGCATCCCCTTCCCATCCACAGTGCCCACACTTAAACGACTTACCACTGCGGTAGGACTTGCCCTGCTCAGGGTGGATGTGCAAACACCGGTGGCAGGTCTGCGACGTGTAGGCAGGCGGCACCAGAATCAAAGCAACCCCTGCACGCAGAGCCTTGTACTCCAGAAATTGACGGAGTTGATAAAACGCCCAACTGTTGGCCCTGCGCCGTTCGGCTTTGCTGCGTGGCTGTTGATTGACCCTTTCCCGGATCCCTGTCAGGTCTTCCAGAGCAATAGCGCTGTTGGTAGCCTTTGCCCTAGAGACAATAGCTTTGGAGATGCGATGATTGACCCACGCTTGAAAGCGTCTCTCCTTGCCAGACAGCCGTTGCAACAGTTCTCTGCATCTGCGCCGCGAACTGCGGGTGCCCTTACTGGCTTTGTGTTGGAGTACCGCCCTCAACCGAAAGTAGTGGTCTCGGACTTTGTTCAACTGCTGTCCATTCCAGTTCTTCCCCTCTGAGGTATGGGCGATATCTATCCTTCCCAAGTCCACCCCGATCACCTTGTCGGTATCTTGCTGCTTGGGTGGTTTTTCCTCTACGCAAATCTGGATGTAGTAGGAGCCATCTTTGCGCTTGATCAGCGTGGCGGCTTTTGGGTTGGAACCAGCCAGCATCCCGCGCTGGTAGTTACCAATGGCCAGCCCAAAGCGCTCCCGACCCTCCACCGTGGCCAGCGACACCGTCCAGTCTTTCTCGCGAAACGAGAAGATACGTGCGTCGTAGGCGACGAACCTACGCTTGAACTCTTTAACCGGACGGTTGCGCTGTCTCGCCACTTTGCGAGCGCCTGCCACCCGCCTGCACACCTGTTGAGCCAAGTTACTGGACAAGCCGAACCGGGCTCGAATCTCGTAGTAGCAAAGGGATTGCAGTTTGACCGCGTTGACGATCTTCTCCGGCATGTTTTGGTTGACCCAGTTCAATGCCTGTACAAAGGCATCCATCGTCGCGTCCAATTTGGCGGCTTGCGATGGGGACACCTTGAGCTTACAGGATATGGTCAGGACTTGGCTCATAAGTTCATTGTACTTCAATTGTACTTCATCAAAGCGCATTCCTCCCGGCACTGACCCTACGGGTACAGTGCGGGGCTCCTGCGATTTCTAGCTGAGCACATCTAAACTGAGCACATCTAAACAACGAGGGAAGCAGGAGTGGGGATCCGAGAAATCCTAACGGGGGTATTGTCCTTAACAGCTTTGGCGATTGCCCTAGTGGCTCTGCAACTGAGGCGAGCGTTGCGGGCTTCCCCCTGGCTGAGGGATCCCCCGGCGGAACAGGCAGGGGAAATCGCGGCCGGGATGGAGCGGCTGGCGGTGATCGTGCCCGCCTACAACGAGGCCGAGAACGTGGTGGGCTGCCTCAGCAGCATTCTGGACAGCACCTCTGCCCCTTTACAGGTGTGGTTGGTGGACGATGAATCCACGGATGCCACCTGGGAGTTGGCCCAAGCCCTGGCTGCCGAACGGCAAGATCCGCGCCTACACCTGCTCAAGGGGGATCCCCGTCCCAAAGGCCAAAGGTGGGTGGGCAAAAACTGGGCCTGTGCCCAAGCCGTCGCCCGCGTAGAAGCCGACTACTTGCTGTTTCTGGATTGCGACGTGCGGCTGGGATCCGGTGCCATTGAAGCGGCCTTAGGACATTTGCTGGCAAGCGGCAGCGGCTTGGTGAGTGTAGGGCCGCAATTGGTGTGCGGTTGCCTAGCGGAGTGGCTGGTGCAACCCATCATGATGACCATCCTGGCGGTGGGTTACAACTTTGTCGCCGTGAACGATCCCGACAACCCCAAAGCCTTTGCCTTTGGTCCCTTCCTGCTGTTTCGCCGCTCTGCCTACGAGCAAGTTGGCGGGCATGCCGGAGTGGCCGATGTGGTGATCGAGGATGTGGCCCTGGGGCAACGGATCAAAGCCCAGGGGTTGGGCCTGCAAATTTGCCTGGGAGGGCCGCGGGTGCGCAGCCGCATGTATGCCAACGGGGCTGCCCTTTGGGAAGGGTGGACCAAAAACTGGTTCCTGGGCCTGGAGCGCAACTGGGCCTTGGCGGTGTTGGCAATGGGTACGGTCTTGGGGATCTGCAGCTTGCCCTGGTTGGGGGTGATCCTGGCTGGGGCTACGGGATCCCTGGAGGTGCTGTTGGCCAGCTTGGCAGGGATCCTGGCCCAATTGGCCATCCGGCTTCTGCTCCGGCATTGGGCGCATCTGCCCCTCTGCTACTGGTGGCTAACGGCAGTGGGGGGTTGGGCGACAGCGGCCATCATCTTGGCTTCGGCCATCCGCACCACCACCGGCCGCAACTGGACTTGGCGGGGCCGTTCTCTCGCCGTCCACTGACCGGAGTGCGCCAACACCCCAGAAATGGTACAAGAACATGGTCTAATGGGGGATGTTCGGAAAACAGGCAAGCTGGGTTTAGAAACAGCGGAATAGCACACCATGCAGGCTCTGGTCATCGGATCTGGGGGGCGAGAACACGCTCTGGCCTGGAAGCTGTTGCAGTCTCCCCAGGTTACTCGGATCTACTGTGCCCCCGGCAACGGCGGCATGCAGCAGCTGCCCCGCTGTCAATCCGTGGCTTTGGCGGCTACCGACATCGAAGGGCTGGTGCGGTTTGCTACCGTACAAGGGATCCGCCTGACGGTGGTAGGGCCAGAGCTGCCCTTGGTGCAGGGGATCGTGGACGCCTTCCAGGCAGCAGGGTTGCCCATTTTCGGGCCTAGCCGCGCCGCTGCCCAACTGGAAGGAAGCAAACTCTGGGCTAAGCAATTGATGCAAGAGGCGGGGATCCCGACTGCTCGCGCTACCGGCTTTGCTGAGCTATCTGCCGCTGTGGCCTATCTCGACTCCCAGAGTTTCCCAGTGGTCATCAAAAAAGATGGACTGGCTGCCGGCAAGGGGGTAACCGTTGCCCAAAACCGGGAAGAAGCCGTGCAAGCCCTGGAAGCAGCCCTGGCCAAGCCGGGCGATCAGGTGCTGATCGAGGAGTTTATCCCCGGCCAGGAGGTGTCGGTTTTGGCTCTAACCGATGGCCAGATCTGTGTGCCGCTGCCACCTGCCCAGGACTACAAGCGCCTTGGCGAGGGCGATACTGGCCCCAACACCGGCGGCATGGGAGCTCATGCCCCTGCGGATCACCTGGTCACTCCAGAAGGGTTGGCCCGCATCCAAACCCAGATCCTGGATCCCACCCTGGAGGCTTTGCAACGGCGGGGCATCCGCTACCAGGGGGTGATCTATGCCGGTTTGATGATCACGCCCAGTGGGGATCCCTACGTGTTGGAGTACAACTGCCGCTTTGGGGATCCCGAAGCTCAGGTCATCCTGCCCTTGCTGGAAAACCCTTTGGACGAGGTGCTGCTGGCCTGTATAGAAGGACGGCTGGCCCAAATCCAGCTCAAATGGAAACCCGGCTATGCCGCCTGCGTGGTGATGGCAGCCCCAGGCTATCCCGATGCCTACGAGCGAGGGATCCCCATCTCCGGCTTGGATGCAGCTGCCACCACGGGGGCGTTGGTGTTTCATGCGGGTACCCGCCAGGCAGGCAAGCAGCTCCTGAGCGATGGCGGGCGCGTTCTCTGTCTTACCGGCCAAGGGGCAACCCTATCCGAGGCCCTGCGCCAAGCCTACGCAGCTGTGGAGCAAGTGCAGTTTCCCAGGGCCTACTACCGTTCCGACATCGGCAGCCACGCCCTGGGGCCTGCCGTCCGCCGAGGAGTGATCCCTACCCCATAAAGCCATCCCTTGCCCTCTCAGCTGCAGCCGGATGGAAGAAGCCCCAGAGGGGTCGCTCCTCCAGGGCCCATAAAGCAGCTTTGAAAAAAGCTTTGATGCTTAGACGATAGCGCTTTCGGTAACAAGACGGCAACAGTGATATCAAAAGCTCAACTTTACTTTAGACTCCTTAACAATAGCCCTCTGCTTTGACTAGGCACGGATATTGCTGAGCTGAGTCTCTCCCCTCTCGAGGGGGATCCCCCATTAGCCCACTTGAACTGTTGCGGACCCGGATCCCCTAGAGCAGGCATTTCCTCTCCCAGGGTGGAAGAGGGGTTGGGGGTGGTCGTCTGGGGCAGCGCATGGCAGAGGAGCATGACTCTAGTCAATAATAAGCTCAACTATACTGAAAATAATGTATAATATGTTCAGTACAGATTACTACCAGTTGATCTTTCTGTTTACTTTCGAGTCTGCCAACATGGTAGCCAAAGCAAAGCAGAAAATTGGTAGTAAGACGACACGGAAACTGCGCTTTGGGTATTCTACTCAAAGCTTTGCGGGATACCGCCATTCTGTTTGGAAACAAACAGAATGCTATCGCTGCATAGTTGAACAGTGATGTTCAGCAGTGTTCAGCGTAAATGTATCAGACTATCTCTCTCAAATAGATTCAGAGTAACTGCAATCACCATCCCTCGCCATCTTCAGGCCAAACTCTCGCAGAGCGGGCAAGAAATTTTTGTTTTCGTGATGGGATCGGCTCAACTTCAGCAAGGCAAATCTCTGGATATCGTGCAAGTTTCTCCAGAAATCGAGGGCAAGCCGGACCCCCAGGTCTTGAGCTTTTTGTTGGACAGCCATTGGGATCTGGTTGGGATTTTGCCATTCAGGCTGGGGGTCAATGGGAATCTCTTGCGCCTCTTCGTGGCAGATGGAGCGAACCAAATGGCGCAGATGGTTGCGGAGTTCTTCTAGATCCTGTGGAGATTCAGAGGGCCAATCAACACACTTCCGCCGCTCTTCTAAGGAAAACTTGGCCCATTGATGGAGCTTGAGCTTGATCCCGCACAAATCCAGCTTTAGGCGCAAGGTCATGGGGATGCATCGCAGAGAGTCGGCAAAATCTTGCTCAAACTGAAACAGAGTCATGGGAACCTCGATTAGGAACCAAATCTAGAGTTGAGGGGATTGCTTGAGCGGTGGGTCGGCTTTCTCAAGAGCAACGGCACAGGCTTTTAATTCCGGCTGGCCGGAATCGGGACAACTGATGTCATGGGTAAGGGCATTACACTCGGCTTGTTCTGCCCAGAGGGATCCCCAGTGCATGGGCACAAACACTGTTCCAGGGGCAATGTTGGCAGTTATCTTGGCCGGGAAATAGGCCCGTCCGCGGGCAGAACGCACCTGAACCCAATCTCCATCTTGGAGGCCCAGCTTTTCCGCATCGCGAGGATGGATTTCAATAAAGGGTTGGGGGTGCATGTGCTTGATTTTTTCAATCCTGCCGGTGCGGGTTTGGGTGTGCCAATGGCCGTAAAGCCTGCCCGTGGTTAATACGTAAGGGAACTGAGGGTTGGGTGGCTCCGCCAAGCCACGGGAAGGGTGGGGGATAAAGCGGGCGCGGCCATCGGGGGTCGGGAAACGCCAATCTGTGTAGAGGCGAGTGGACTTAGGGGCCGAGGTTCTTTCTTTGGGATAAGGCCATTGCTGAGGGCCTTGTTCTGCCAAAAGGGCATGGCTGAGGCCGGAGTGATCGCAGAGGCGATTTGCGGTAAGGGCGGCAAATTCTGCATAAACCTCTGCCGCGGTTTGGAAGGAAAATTGCGCTTCAAAGCCCAACCTGCGCCCCACTTCAGCAAAGATCTCCCAATCGGGTCGGGCTTCGCCAGGGGGATCTCGAAAGGCTTGACAAAGGGTAACCCTGCGCTCGGAGTTGGTCATCACCCCGGTTTTCTCGCTCCACTGGCAGGCGGGCAAAAGCAAATGGGCATATTCTGCCGTTTCTGTAGGGTAATAAGCCTCTTGGTAAACGGTAAAGGGAGACTTTTTCAGGGCTTTTTTGACCCGTTCCAGATCGGGGAAGCTCACCAAAGGATTGGTGGCCACAATCCAAAAGAACTGCAGGGATCCCGTCTCCAGAGCGGCAATCATCTCGGTGGCCCTCAGTCCTGGGTGGGGGGAGATGGAGCCGCCGGGCAAGCCCCAAGCCTGCTCCACCTCTGCCCGATGCTGGGGCTGGCTCACCAGCCGATATCCCGGCAGCAGATGAGATAACCCCCCCGCCTCTCGACCACCCATGGCATTGGGCTGGCCGGTCAAGGAAAAGGGGCCCGTCCCCGGTCGGCCAATTTGCCCGGTCAGGAGATGCAGGTTGATTAAGCTGGTGATCTTGGCGGTGCCCTCGCTGGACTGGTTTAGGCCCATCGACCAAAGGGATAGAACTCTCTGGGATCCCTGCCAAAGCTTGGCTGCTTCGATTAAATCCTCGGTGGCAATTCCGCAGCGCTGGGCCACAATCTGCGGTTCATAATCGGCCAGCAAAGCTGCATATTCAGCAAAACCTTGGGTGAAGCCCTCGATAAAATCAGCAGCAATGGATCCCCACTTTAACAACAAATGGGCAATCCCATTGAAAAGATCGATATCGGTTCCAGGACAAATTTTTAAGTGGAGATCAGCAGCTTCTGCTGTTTGAGTGCGCCGGGGATCCACGACCACCATTTTGAGGGGGGATCCGGGCTTGTGCCGCTTCTTCAAGCGATTAAAAAGAATGGGGTGGCACTCGGCGGTGTTGGTGCCCACCAGAAAAGCCAGATTGCAGAGATCGAGATCCTCGTAGCAGCAGGGGGGGCCATCGGATCCCAGGGATTGGGTGTAGGCCGAGACGGCTGAGGACATGCACAGGCGCGAGTTGGTGTCAAAATTATTGGTGCCCAGGCAGCCCTTAATGAGCTTTTGAGCAACGTAATAGTCTTCAGTGAGCAACTGCCCCGATCCATACATAGCCATGGAGTGAGGGTTGTCTTTGAGGCAGCGCAGCCGAGAAACCATCTCCTCAAAAGCCTGATCCCAAGAAATGCGACGAAAGGGCTGGCCCAAGCTCTCCCGAAACAGGGGAGAGAGCAGCCGATCCCGACCAACTGCCTCCAGGATCGTGGCCCCCTTTACACAGACCATCCCCAAGCTGGAAGGATGCTCCCGGTCGCCTCTCATTTTCCAGTCACCTGAGGCTGTCGAAACCGCCTCCAATCCACATCCCACACCGCAATAGGGACATAGGGTTTTGATGACAGCTTTTTCCGACTCCATCGCGGTCACCATGAGTTGGGATCCCTATTAAACGCCCAATTCTCTCGCATTTTGGATCCCTTAGCTGAGAAGAGCGGCAACTTGGATCTCCAAGCCAGGTAATACAACCTAGCTCTTGTCAGTGTCCTGTTCAGCTAGCCAAAGATGGCCATCTTGAGTTTGGATAAAAACGTATTTGCTTCTGGGAAAAATCAGCCAGACTTCCAGTACATCGGAGCTGAGATACTCTTGGGCTTTTAGGAAAATATCTTCTCCACAGTCGGTTGGAGAGAAGATCTCCTCAACCAGAGGATAGCTCTGCAGCAGCGTGGCAATATCCTCTCCAAATTGCTGGATTAAATCTGGAGATGAGTAGGCAGCATCAGGTCTTCTGACTCTGCCTTTGGTTTGGCCGGGAGCCTTCACCAAAACCATACCCCCCAATGGCTGACATTCAACATAACCGAGCCAACGGAAGAGAAGTCGGGTTTGGATCTTTGCATGCCCTAAGGTTTGCCCCACTTTCTCCACAATGTAGCCATCTACCCATTTGGTTTGGGCAACTGGATTGGCCAGATAGTCGGCAAGGGTTTTGGGCAAGCTAGAGACCCGCTCCTCCATTGGGAGATCGATTGGAGCTACCTGAACCGGAGCAGCGGCCATCAACTTCCCTCCCCAAGCGTTTTGATTCCTAGCTTAATCCTCCCTATGGGCAAAGCGACGATAGAGGAAGTCAAGGGCGCGGTTGCGCAATTCGTAGAACTCGGGCATTTCCATAATGCGGGAGCGAATGCGCGGTCGCTCAAAGGGAATGGTCAAGATCTCACCAATATGGGCAGCGGGGCCGTTGGTCATCATCACCACACGGTCTGACAAGTAAAGAGCTTCGTCGATGTCGTGGGTAATCATCAAAACTGTGCAGCGGTGATCCCGCCAAATGGCCAGCAGCTCATCTTGTAGATCTTCCTTGGTAATGGCATCCAAGGCCCCAAAAGGCTCATCCAAGAGCAAAACTTGCGGACGAACGGCAAGAGCACGGGCAATGGCTACCCTTTGCTTCATGCCTCCAGAAAGCTGCTTGGGCCGCTTGTGGGCTGCTTCCGCCAAACCTACCAATTCCAGATGTTCTTGAACAATTTCCCTTTTTTCCCACCGGGGTTTGGTTGGGTACACCTGATCCACCACCAGATAAATATTTTCAAAGGCAGTCAGCCAGGGCAAAAGGGAATAATGTTGAAACACCATCATCCGATCCGGCCCTGGGGAGGTGATGGGCTGGCCCTTGAGGGCGATGGATCCCGAAGTGGGGGTGGAAAACCCAGCCACCATGTTGATCAAGGTGGATTTGCCGCAACCCGAGTGGCCGATAATGCAGACAAACTCACCGGCAGCCACTTCCAGATTGATATTTTCCAGCGCAACGAAGGGCCCTGCTGAGGTGAAGTAGGTCTTGCCCACATTCTGAAGACAAAGAAGGGGCAGTCCTGCAACCGGAGAAGCAGAAGATAGCGGTGAGGAGAACGTGCGGGAGCTGGTCATCATGGTGTTTTCCAATTGAGGGGCTAAGGTAACAAAAGCTAAACTTCGCTGAGCCGGTACTCCTGCAGCTTCAGATCCTGCCGTATGGCCACAGACTCCAGGTAAGCAACGGGATCCTCTCCGTCAAAGCGGGATCCATCGCCAAAGAGTAAAGCTCCGCGGTCGTGGGCCCGATCCGGAAGGCCCAGTTCTCTGGCGGCTAGGGCGTAGGTTTCGCTGTCCAGAACTTGGTCGAGAACCGAAACCCAATTGCGGGGAAAAGGGCAGAGGCCCCAGCGAGCCATCTGCGTCAGGATCCAGAGGTGTTCCAACCTTTCGGGACAGGTGTTGCGCCCGTTGGCAAACTGGTGAAAACCGGTGAGGGCTTGGGATTCATCGGCAATTCCCCGCTGCAGAATACCCGTCCACCCCGGCTGCAGATCCTCCAGGGCCACGCCCACATACTGGGGCTGAGCCAGCCACTCCAAGATCTCAGAACGGTGCTGCGGCTGATCGCAGTAGTGACAAGCCTCCAGTAGTGCTTTGACCAGAGCCACGTGGGTGCGGGGGTAGCTTTGGGCCCAGTCCTGGCGCACCGTCAGCACCTTTTCGATGTGGCTGGGTAAGATTTCAGGGGTGGTGGCGACGATAACCCCCACCTGTTCCCGCACGGCGCGGGAGTTCCAGGGCTCGCCCACGCAGTAGCCATCGATGTTGCCGGCCTTGAGGTGGGCCACCATCTGCGGCGGCGGGATCACGGTTAACGTGACATCCCGATCCGGATCCACCCCCGCGCTAGCCAGCCAATGGCGCAGCAAGAAGTTTTGCATTGAGGCCGGGTGCACCACCCCTAGGGTATGAACCACGTCAGGAGTTTGCCGGAGGTGTTGGCGCAGATCCCAGGGACTGAGAACACCCTGCAGGCAAAGTCTGCGCCCAAAGGTAATGGCGTTGCCGCCGCGGGAGAGGGTTAGCGCGGTAATCAAAGGCACCGGAACTCCCCCTACTCCCAAGGTGGAAGCCAACGGGA
The DNA here is from genome assembly GCF_054060435.1 of Thermostichus sp. MS-CIW-34. Lineage (NCBI taxonomy): Bacteria > Bacillati > Cyanobacteriota > Cyanophyceae > Thermostichales > Thermostichaceae > Thermostichus > Thermostichus sp. MS-CIW-34. The sequence continues at coordinate 118,062 of NZ_JBSSDE010000003.1, forward strand.
TCCCGGCCACCACCATAGCCGCGTCCAGCCGACCGGAGCGGATCCCTTCCCAGATGGTCTTCCAGCCTGGCTCTCGCACCAGGGTGACCTGCTCCAGGCCGTACTTTTGAAACAGGCCTTTTTCCTGCGCCACCACCAGAGGCGCGCAGTCGTTGAGGGGCACAAAGCCAATCTCCAAATTGACCTTCTCCAGGCCATGCTTGGCAATAGCCACAGAGATAGGCGTTTTCTGGCGAGCCCGCTTTTGCTGGTCGAGAAAGTAGATCATCTCTCCCCGCAGGCTGTAGTAATCGGGGTGACGCACCACTTCCAAACGATGGCGGGGTCGAGGAAAAGGGATCCGCAAAATCTGGCCAATGCGGGCAGCGGGGCCCTGGGTCATCATCACCACCCGATCCGAAAGCAAGAGGGCCTCATCCACATCGTGGGTAACCATGACACAGGTGAGCTGCTCCGCCTGGGCAATCTCCATCAGTTGCTCCTGCAGGTTGCCGCGCGTCAAGGCATCCAGAGCGCCAAAGGGCTCATCCAACAGCAGCACCCGCGGACGGATGGCCAAAGCCCGGGCAATGGCTACCCGCTGTTTCATCCCTCCTGACAGATGGGCCGGGCGTTTATCGGCTGCCCCCTGCAACCCCACCTGGCGGATGTGCTCTTCCACAATCCGGTCCCGCTCCGCTTTGGGAAGGGATCCCAGCACCTCGTCCACAGCCAGGGCAATGTTCTCCCGCACGGTCAGCCAGGGCAGCAGGGAATAGTTCTGAAACACCACCATGCGATCCGGGCCGGGATCTGTAACTTGTCGGCCCTCCAGGAGAATGCCTCCGCGGGAAGGCTTTTCCAGGCCGGCGATGATGTTGAGTAGGGTCGATTTGCCACAGCCGGAGTGGCCAATTAGCGAGACAAATTCCCCTTTTTGGATCTCCAGGTGGATGTCTTTCAGGACAGGATAGACCTCTCCGTTGTCGAGGAGAAATTCCTTGTCGACATGATCCACTTCAATGTAAGGCTGAGTCTTCATGATTCCCCTGAGATGATTTCTGAGAGCATGGAGAAATTGTCAGCAACCAATCTAAAACTCGGCCAAGCTCATTTAGCGATCCTCAGCCACCACCAGCGAGCCAATCCAAGCCGTGATGCGATCCAGCAGAAGACCCACCATCCCGACATAGATCAAAGCCAGAATGATTTCGCTGATGCGGGAGCTATTCCAGGCATCCCAGATGAAGAACCCGATGCCCACACCGCCAATCAACATCTCCGCCGCCACAATGGCCAGCCAAGACAAGCCCACCCCAATGCGCAAGCCGGTAAAAATGTAGGGTACAGTTGCCGGGAAAACGATTTTGAAAAAGTACTTCCAGCCGGACATGCGCACAATTCTGGCCACGTTGCGGTAGTCCTGTGGGATCTGCTGTACGCCGACAACGGTGTTGATCAAAATGGGCCAGAGGGCCGTAATGAAGATTACGAAAATGGCGGAAGGGTTGGCATCTCGAAAGGCAGCCAAAGAAATCGGCAGCCAGGCCAAAGGCGGCACCGTGCGCAACACCTGAAAAATGGGATCCAAAGCCTCGTACAGCCAGCGATTGACCCCGATGATCATGCCGCCCACAACCCCCACCAAGCCGGCCAGGGCAAACCCAATGAACACCCGCCGCAAGCTGGCCCAAATTTGCCAGAACAGCCCTTTGGCATTGCCGCCATAGTCAAAAAAGGGATCTTTAATGAGGGGATCCCAGGTGTCCTGCCAAACCTGGAGAGGGGTGGGCAAGTTGGCTCCGGGGCGGCTATAGGCAATTTGCCAGAGAACGAGCACTATTAAAATGGCCGTGGTGGGCAAAAGAACGCGGCGCAGCACTTGGTGGATTTGGACTCGCTGCCTCCAAGCAGAAGAAGATGCAGAGCTGGCCGGGGAGTGGAGCCCGGCATTGGACTGAAGAACAAAGCCTGGGCCGGTTTTCAGCAGCCAGTGGCCTAGGCCAACCAGTAGGGGAAGCAGGATCCGAAAGAGGTGGTAGCCCAACTGTAGGGCAGAGTGGAAAATCCTCATGGCTTGCTGGGAGTAAGGTTGAAGTCAACTTAAGAGGATCCCAAGAGAGAAGGGGTTTCAGTTGAACACTCTTTGTGGGGATTCGGGGATCCCTTCTCTCCTGGACAGAGGGTTTGCAGCTAACTTGCTGGGGAAAGTTGGGAAATTAGGCCAGCTTCTTAATCGCCAATTTCTCCAGGTAGGCGGCAGGATTTTCGGGATCGAACTGCACCCCGTCGAAGAAGGTTTCCACTCCTCGAGAGGTGCTGGGGGGAATGGCTGCCCCCTGACCAATGGCTTTGGCAGCTTCTCGCCAGAGTTCTTCCCGATTCACCCGCTCCACCAAGGCTTTGGTATCGGTGTCGGCAGGTAGATAGCCCCAGCGGATGTTTTCGGTCAAGAACCAGAGATCGTGGCTCTTGAAGGGGTAGGAAGCGTAGTTCTGCCAGAACTTCATCAGGTGGGGGCTGTTTTCAACGACCTTGCCGGTGCCGTAGTCAAAAGTGCCCCGAGAACGGCCCAAGATATCGGGCACAGGCACCCCCAGCCAGCGGCGGTCGCCGATGATGCGACACATCTCCTCTTTGTTTTCCATCTGGTCGCACCAGATCTGGGCTTCTAGCACCGCTTTCAACAGGGCAAGGGTGGCTTTCGGGTGCGCATCCACCCAGTCGGCCCGCAGGGCAAAGGCCTTTTCCGGGTGGCCGTTCCACAGCTCGCCGGTGGTGAGGGCAGTATACCCCTCTTTTTGGTTCACCAGCTGGGCATTCCAAGGCTCGCCCACACAGAAGGCTTCCATGGTTCTGGATTTCATATTGGCCACCATCTGCGGCGGCGGCACCACAATGATGGAGACGTCGCTAGTGGGATCGATCCCGCCTGCGGCCAGCCAGTAGCGCATCCACATGTCGTGGGTACCGCCGGGGAAGGTCATCGCACATTTGGGATCCCCGCCGGCAGCTCGGACCTCGGCAAACTTGGCCTTGAGGGGGGAACTATCCAGGCCGATTTGCAAATCCCGATATTGGTTGGAAATGCTAATGCCCTGACCGTCCAGATTGAGACGGGCCAAAATGTACATAGGCACCGGCTTGCCATCGGTAACTTTGCCGGTGGTGATGAGGTAGGGCATGGGGGTGAGGATGTGTGCCCCATCGATGCCGCCGGCGGCGGATCCCAGCACCAAATTGTCGCGGGTGGTGCCCCAAGAGGCCTGCTTGACCACCTCCACGTCCTTCATGCCGTACTTGTCAAAGAACCCCTTTTCTTTGGCGATGATCAGGGGGGCCGCGTCGGTTAGAGCGATGAACCCCAGCTTGGCGCTGGTGGTTTCGGGAGTATCGGCCTGCGCCACCCAGTAGCCTTTGCCCAAGGATTGCGATTGGGCGCGCGGGATCCCAGCCGTGGCCGCCCCAGCCGTGAGAGCAGCCACCCCGGCCAAAAATTGCCGACGGGAGACGGGAGAGGAAGTGCTGAACAGCTTAGACATCGAAACCTCCAAGATTTACAACGACGAAGAAAGAAAAACTTTCAGGACGGCAACAGAACCGCTAGCGGGTTACCAAAACAGAAGCCTGGGCGGCGGACGGATGCTGACGTGGCTTGGCCCCAAAGTGTTCAATGAGCAGCTCCACCAAGACCGGCTTGAGGTCTTCGCAAGGGATCCCTTTGCGCACGCATTCGCCCAGCTTGGCGTCTTTGCCCACCTCTCCCCCCATGTAGATGTCCACGGCCTCCACCACCCTGCCGTCCTTGCGAGCAGTGGTGCCCATAAGGCCGATATCGGCTACTTGGGGTTGGCCGCAGGAGTTGGGGCAGCCCGTCCAGTGGATGCGCACCGTTTGGGGGATCTCCAGCTCCGCCTCCAGCTCCTCCATCAAGGCCACAGCCCGGTTTTTGGTCTCGATAAGGGCAAAGTTGCAGAACTGGTTGCCCGTACAGGACACCAACCCCCGCTGCAAGGGCCCTGGGTTGGGGGAGAACTTCTTCAAGAGCGGCTCTTTGAGGAGCGGGGCCACTCGGGAGTCGGGCACATTGGGGATGAGCACGTTCTGCTCCACTGTCAGCCGCAGCTCCCCGGAGCCGTACACCTCCGCCAAGCGGGCCAGCTCCATCATCTCCAGGGCGTTGAGCCGCCCCACCGGCACATGCAGGCCGACAAAGTTGAGGCCCGGCTGCTTCTGGGCATGCACCCCCAGCAGATCCCGCTTGTGCCAGACCACCTCATCTTTTTCCGCTGCCCTGAGCAGAGGGTGGCCAGTCTGGCGCTCCACAGCCGCCCGGAACTTCTCTAGGCCCCACTCGTCAATGAGCCACATCAACCGCGCCTTTTGCCGGTTGGCCCGCAGGCCGTGATCCCGGTAGACCAGCAGCACCGCCTCGCACAGAGGAACCACATCGCGGGGATCCACCCAGACATCTAGGCCAATTGCCTCGGCGCAGCGGCGAGCAGAGAAAAAGCCGCCCACCAGGACGTTGAAGCCCAGGCGGCCATTTTTGAAGGCGGGCACAAAGGCCAGGTCGTTGATCTCCGCATGCACGGAGTTGTCACGACAACCGCAGATGGCGATGTTGAACTTGCGCGGCAGGTTGCTGAAGGAAGGGTTGCCCTCGCCGTTGTTGGTAACCATGTCCTGCACCTTGCGGGTGAGACCGCGCACATCGATCAGCTCATCCGGGTCAATACCGGCCAGAGGGGATCCCGTGATGTTGCGCACGTTGTCCATGCCCGACTGGATGCTGGTCAGGCCTACCTCTTTCAGGTAGCCCAGGATTTGGGGCATTTCTTCAATGGGGATGCCGCGCAGTTGCAGGTTCTGCCGGGTGGTGATGTCGGCTACGCCCTGTTCTCCATAGGGGTGGATGATTGCGCCCAACATCCGCATTTGGCCGCTGGTTAGGATCCCATTGGGCAGGCGCAGCCGCAGCATGAACTGACCTGGGGTGCGCTTGCGAAAGAAGATCCCCAGCCACTTGAGGCGGTGATCCCGGTCGTCTTCAGGAATGTTCTCCCAACCCATCCGGGCAAACGCCTCCAGCTCGGCCTTGACCGCCAGCCCATCCTTTTCGCTTTTGAGGCGTTCAAATTGGTTCGCCATGATCGCTGCCGTGGGGTGAACACTGGCTACCCTAGCGATGACGAACCGTTAACTTTGGTATTGGTAGTTACACTCTGTAACAGGTTATGCAGTTTTGTCATTCTCGAATTGCGCTTTATGCATAAAGTCAGGCTTCCAGGAGCAGCAGACTCCTCTCTCCCCTTTGGGAAAGGGGCTGGGGGTGAGGAAAAGCTAGTTGAGAGGGTTGAAAGAGTTGAAAGGCCCATCTGCCAGAGGAAACGGGGCGGGATCCCCAGCCCTTCGGTGAGGGGTGCGGGCCGTTGGGAAGTTTGGGGATCGCAGTCGTAGAGAGCGGTGGTGTAGCGGTAGCTGCGGGGGGGGCCACCGTTGAGGCGAATGCCGCTAATTTCAAAGGTGTAGTTGCGATTGGGCTGGATCGAACCCACGGAGTAGGTCAAAGTTTCCAGGCCAAAGGCGGGATCCCCCACGCGGAGATCTCCAACAGGCACCGGCTCGCCGCTGAGGGCATCGGTGATGCGGACTTGGGCTTGGCTGAGATCAGCCTTGCCGCCACGGCTGGGCACCGAGAAAGACCAGCGGTAGGCAGACAGGGGCTGGCCGGAAAACCCTTCTAGGCGGTAGAGGTAGCCGTCTTTCTCCGGGAAGGCGATGAACTCTGGATCTGGCACCGACTCGTCAAAACCGAAGATCCAGTTGGCGCTGGCCTGGGTCACCCGTCCAGCCCGTGGGTCAAAGACAATGCCGTAGGCCCCCTGGGCGTACTGAGGATACAGGTTCCAGCGGCGATGCCCCACATCCACAAAGTTTTCTCGACCTGGCTCGGCAAAATAGATGTCCACCTGCCGCGCCAACACCCGGCCTGGATCGGGGCCGTTCAGCTCTAGGATGGGCCCAACCGCCAGGTTGCTGAAGCGGGATCCCGCCTCCCCAGCAGGGGTAAAGCAGCGCCAAGAAGGGGGCGGCTGGTGGCTGAGAGTACCATTGGCTACCTGCATCAAGGCCGCTTGCTGGGCGGCTTCTAGGAACTGAGGATTGAGCTTCACCGGCGGTAACTGGTGCAACAGCCGTAGAAAATTCAGCCGATCCATCATCTTTTGGGCTGCTGCAGGCGTAAGGCGACCGGGGTTGCAGGTAGCAACCTGGGGCTGTTCGGCGTAAATAGGCCCCGTGAAGCTGCGGGTCTGGCGATCCAACCGGCATAGGAAGCTGGCAATCGGCACTTCCCCTGCCCGCGGTGGCTCCATCGAGGTAGGGGATCCTCCACAGGCCGCCAGCAGACAAAGACAAAAGATCCCCGCGATCCTCAAAGCCCAAAGCTGAACCAACTTGGGCAACCGCTGCAAGGGCATGCAAAAACCAGCCGAATTATGAGCCGGTGGGGGTGGGGGTGATGCTGGGGGGGCTGACGGTGCTGCTGCTGCTCTCGCCACAAGCAGGCAACAAGCCCAGACAGGCAAACAGGGCTAAGGCCGCCAAAAGCTGGTGGGTCACTTTGGGTTGCAACGTAGCCATGACAACAAACCTCCCAAATGCTGTTGGGTTTGACCCTGTTCTATCACCTGGCCAGGTGGGTTACAGCACCAAGATCCATGGCGACAAGGGTATAACTTAAGCCCAAGTCAAGGAACGCTCACCCAAGTCGGCTACATCCACTAGGGATGACATCGAAGCCCACTTTTTCTCTCCACCCATAGTGGAGTACGGATCCCCACAACTCTTCTTGCGCTCAAGCGAAAGATTGCTGTGATCAATGATCAATGCTGCTTTTTGCCCGATTGATAAGGGATCCCCAAAAGCTTGTCAGGGGGTGATCTGGAACTCCAGGTTGTAGGTTTGGAGTAAGTTTATGGTTTCGTGATCGGTGATGTTGGTGTCGGCCAGCTCCAAGTTGTAGAAATCGATGAACTCTTCGTGGTCAAAATAGGGGCCGGCATGCCAAGTGCCCATCTCCAGCTTGATAAAGCGATCCCCAGGCACCCGAAAGGCTTGAATCTGATCGACGTGCAGCTCATCGGCAGGGGGTGCAACACCAATAAACCACTCCTTGCCATTGAGGGATCCCAGGCACTGGGTGCAGCGGATGTGGTGGGTGATCTGAGTAAACTTGAGGCCGCGGCGAGGCAAGCGCATGATGTAAAAGCGGGGCTGCCCTTGATTCAAGAACAACTGAGCATCTTGACTGTCGAAGGGTTTGTGATCGGGAGTGGGGCAAATGACCTGTCCGTAGGGGGCAAAGTTTTCCGGTTCAGCGAGATGGGCCTTCAGTTGGCGCAATTGGCTGGTCACCCTGCTCTTCTCCTTTGCGTTTGACGAGCTGTCTTGTGTCTCACTGTTGCCCTACAACGTGAGCACGAGGGCGTGAAGACGCAAACAGCCCAGCGAACCCCATTCTATCGAGACTTGGCCAGGCAGCTTCCCTTCTGGGAAGGGATCCCTGAGCAAGCCCAAGCTGCTCAAGGCCGCAAGTACAATGGGAAAACCTCCTAGCCTCAGCAGAGCAAATGGCGATGCAGCGGGACTTGCAAGAGCTGATCATCTCTCCAGCTCAAGTGCAAAACCTCTCTCAAGTGCCGGTGGCTTGGTTGTATCGGCCTCAGCCTGCTCGTCGCTTTAAGGATCGCCTGCGCCAGTTCTCCGCTTTCTGGGATCTCCTACGCTTGCTGGTGACGCTGGACTTGTTCTTGCGTTTCTTGACCTTCTGGACAGGGGGATCCCTGCTGACTCTGGTGGGGCGGATTTGGATCCCTGGCCTACAGGCCACTTGGGGCACTTGGCTGGTGGAATGGGGGATCCTGGCGGCCATTGCCGCTCTGGGCCAAGCCTATTGGATTTTCCGCAGCCGTCGCATGCCGCTGCTGTTGAATTTGCTGGGGGAGGTGGATCGCTACAACCGAATCATCCAGGCCATCCATGTCAATGATCAGTTGGTGGAAGCGGGCAACCCCGAGGTGAAGCTGGCCCAGAGGGCTGAGGTGATCGAAGCCCTGAAACTGACCCGGGCCGATCTCATCCGTGCCTTGAAAACCGAACGGATCTTGCGGCAAAACGAAGACCTGATCGAGCAGCAGAGCGAGTTCTTCGGCGATAACTTGGCAGCTTTGACAGCTCTGCAGGTGAGCGAGCAGGCCAGCGAACAGGGGCGAATCCTGGAGGCTGCTTTACAGATTGCTTTGCAGGTGCGCTCGCAAATCCGCCGCTTACAAGAGCGAGAAGCCAACCAGGCCCCAAGCAGGGATCCAGACACCATTAGGGAAGATAGGCAGGATACAGACGGCAACTTGGATTGGCAATGAGCCTTTTGGCCCGCTCCCTGGCCTACGCCCAGAACCACAGCGACATGCTGTTTCAAGCTTTCGTCCAACACCTGCAACTGGTGGCGGTGCCTTTGGGAATGGGGCTGCTGTTGGGTTTGCCGCTGGGTTTTTTCAGCTCCCGCTCCCAGATGCTTTCTCTGGTGGTGATCAATGCGTTCAGCAGCCTGCGGGTGATTCCCAGCTTAGCCATTTTGTTTTTGGCCATCCCCTATTTTGGCCTTAGCTTCCGTTCGGCAGTTGTCGCCCTAACCCTTCTGGCGTTGCCCCCCATTCTGATCAGCACGGATGTGGCCTTCCGCAGCCTTGAGCCGGCCCTACGGGAAGCTGCCCTGAGCATGGGCATGACTCCTGCCCAGGTACTGCGGCACGTGGAGATCCCTTTGGCCTTGCCGGTGATCCTGGCCGGTGTTAAAACGGCTACGATTGAGGTGATTGCCAGTGCTACGCTAGCAGCGTTTATCGGCGCGGGAGGGCTGGGTACTTTTATCACCCTGGGGTTTGCTCTCTATGACAACGCTATCTTGCTGGTGGGGGCGGTTCCAGTGGCCCTTCTGGCTATTGCGGCCGAGATCGGCCTTGGCACTCTGCAGCGGGCTTTGGAACCTCCCCAAGCCTGAGGTTCTGTGAGGGATCCCATGCTGTCTTCCCCTAGTTCTTCTGAAGTGCGATCCCGGTGGCCTTTCCGCTCCATTCCTTTGCGGGTGGCGTTGCTGCTGCCCCTAGTGCTCTCAGTAGCAGGGGGAGTGGGGGGAGTGGCCTATCTCTCCTGGCAGGGCGGGCGACACCTGGCGCTGCGCTTGACGGAGCAACTGAGGCGGGAAGTTACCGACCGCACCGAAGAGCATCTTGCCAGATATTTGCAAATTCCCCTTCAGATCAATGCCCTCAATCAAGGGGCAGTGAGGGGGGGGCTGCTGCCCGATTTGACAACCCCCAGCCCAGCCGATCTAGAGGTGCTGGAAGCTCACTTTGCCCGCCAGTTGCAGCCATTTCCTGAGCTGAGCTACGTCGGCTTTATTTCCGCCCAAGGGGGGTTTGTGATCGCCCGCCGCCACGCCGATGGGTCGATCTGGACTTACCACACACCCGGCCTCTTGCCGGGATCCGCCCAGAGCCGCCAACGGGATCCAGAGACAGGGGATCCCACAGGGTTCACTCGCCGGTTGGGCTTTGTGGATCTGAGGCAGTTGTTCTGGTTTCCCCAGCTCCTGCAGTCGGAAGGGATCCGCGACACTTGGGTGGTAACCCGATTTTTTGCGGAGCTTCCTGCCCAGGATCCAGAGCGGCTGATCATGACGTCCCTATCCCTGACCGACTCGGGGGGGCGGGTTTACGGCAGCTTAGTGGCTTCCCTCTCCGTCCGGCAGCTTCAAGCCTTTCTGGAACAGATGGAAGGCCGTTCTCCTGCAGAGGTGAGTTTTCTGCTGGACGAGGAAGGACAGGTGGTGGCCAGTACGGCGGGGCCTGCTCCCCATCCGCTGCTGGTGGCTGTGCAAGAGCAGGTGGGCTCCTGGGAGACGGCCTCTTCTCAAAATCCGCTGCGCCTCGTGGTTGGCGGGATCCCTTACTGGGTGGAGGTGGAGTCCGTTCAGAGTGAAGGGAGGCTAGGTTTTTATTTCGTGTACGGGATTCCAGAGGCAACCCTTCTGGCCGAAGTCCATCGGAGCGCCCAACAGGCTGCGCTGCTGGGGGGTGGGCTATTGCTGAGCATGCTGGGGACAGGGATCCTCCTCGGCGAAGCTCTCTCCCGTCCCCTGCGCCGCCTCACCCAAGTAGCCGAGCAATTTATACACAGCGGCTTCCAGCCCTGGCCCCCTTTGGATCCCGGCCCCATCCAGGAGGTGCAGACCCTGGCCAAAGCCTGGCAGCAGGCGGCAGCAGCCCAGCAGGCCCTGCTGGATCGTCTGTGGCAGCAGCAGCAAGAATACCGCGCCGTGGTGGAGCAGCAGACAGAGCTCATTTGCCGCTTTCGGCCCAATGGGCACATCACCTACGTCAACTCTGCTTTATTGCGTTTCTTCGATCATCGGGTAGAAGAAGTGGTGGGCCGAGCTTTGTGGGATCTGCTGCTGGAAGAAGAGCGGGAGGTGGTGCTGCAGGCTTTTGCCGCTCTCACGCCTGAGAGTCCTTTTTATAGCAGCGAGCGGGAGTACCCCGGCAAAGACGGCCAGTCCCGCTGGGTGAGCTGGGTGGATCGGGGCATTTTCGACAGCCAGGGCCAGTTGGTGGAGATCCTCTCGGTGGGGCGGGAGATCACCGAGCAAAAACGGGCAGAACAGCAGTTGCAGGCCCTCAACCGCGAGCTGGAAGCCCAGGTGGAGCTGCGCACGGCCAAGCTGCAGCAGGCTTTTCGCTTTGAGGCGATGCTGCGCGCCCTCAGCGGCCAGATGGTGGCCAGCCTGAATGAGGGGGAAATTCTGGAAGAAGTGGTCAAAAGCCTGGCCGAGGCACTCAACCTAAGCGGCTGCCATATCCTCTTGCTCTCAGACGATGGATCAACCTGGATCCCTGGCTACTGCTACTCCCCCTCTCTCTCTTCTGACGTGGCTCAAGATGGCGGGGCGGATCCCTTGCATGGGCCAGACTACGCCAGTGACCCGGAGTTCTTGCGCCTGCTGCAGTCCCATTCTTCCTCACAGCAGAAATGGAAAATCCACTGCTGTTGTCGGAAGGAAGGACGCTGGGTGCGGCTGCTGGCCTGCACCCTTTGGGACAAAGAGAAGCGGCTGGGAGCTTTGCTGTTGGAGCGGCTGCCGGAGCAAGAGTTTTCCGAAGACGAGATTCAACTGGCCTATCAGGTGGCCAACCTATGTGCCCTGGCCATCCGCCAAGCCCGTTTGTACCAAGCAGCCCAAGCGCAGGTGAAGGAATTGGAGCGGCTGAATCTGCTGAAGGATGATTTCCTCAGCACCGTCTCGCACGAGCTGCGCACCCCCATGACCAATGTGCGCATGGCCTTGCAAATGCTGCAAATGACCCGCGATAACCCCGAGAAACAGCGGCACTACTTCACCATTGCCCTGAAAGAGTGCAACCGGCAAATCGAGCTCATTAACGACCTGCTGGATATGCGACGGCTGGGAGCCGGGACGTATCTGCTGCAACCAGAGAATATTTTTCTGCCGCGGTATTTACAAGATTTGCTGGCCGGGGCTCAGCCTTTGGCCCAAGCCAAACATCAACACCTGCAACTGCACCTGGAGGCAGGGATCCCCTCGCTTTGGGCCGACCCCACCTGCTTGGGGCGCATTCTGCGCGAGCTGCTGCACAACGCCATCAAGTACACGGCCCCCGAGGGATCCATCCACCTGCGGGTTGTCTCAGAAGGAGAGGGGATCCTCTTCGTCTGCAGCAACAGCAGCGAGATCCCAGAGCCAGAGCTGCCCCGCATCTTTGAAAAGTTTTACCGGATCCCGCAATCGGATCGCTGGAAGCACGGCGGCACCGGCCTGGGGCTGGCTTTGGTGAAGCAACTGGTGGAGCATATGGGGGGGAATATCTCCGTCAACAGCTCGGATGGATGGACGCATTTCCAAGTTTGGTTGCCCCAAGGTGAGGATCCTGCTCCGCCATTGCCCGGCCCACCCCCAATGTCAGAAGACCTCCCCTTTTGGAAAGAGGCTGGGGGTGAGGGGCATACCTGACCCCTATCCCGGCAAGACTTGTTGCTGCCAGAGGGCCTCCAGTTGCACCGTGTATTCGGAGTTCACGATGGGCACTGCCCCAGCAATGGCCTCTTGAATGGGGATCCCGGCAGCAGCCTCCAGCTGGGCAAAAGCTGTTTGGTAGTCGGCAGACAACCGGCTGACATCAATGAGCGGCAGATCCCCCCAGACCTCCGGCTTGAACTTTTCCAGCTGCCCCTCCGGGCTGGCCAAGACCTCTGCCAGGACCATTGCCCCCCAAGGATTGGCCGCATTAATGGGAATGGCTGTAAACGAGGGATCGATCAAGCTGGTGCCCGGGATCCCATAGGGGGTGGTGCTGGGGGGAAATTGGCCGTTGCCCTTGCGTAAGATCACCTGATCGATAAAGGTGGGGATGAGCCACACTTCGCCGTTGGCAAAGAGCTCCGCCAGGCGGGCAAAGGTGGGCGGGTAGGTTTGGCCCTGTCTCCACAGGAAGGGATCCAGCTTTCTCAGGTATTCCACCAGGGCAGGGGATTGTCGCGCCCAGAGATCGGCATCGAAGTCCGGCCCGCTGTACTGAGCATAGCCCCCGGTCACACTATAGAAGGCGCTCAACAAAAAGCGGCTGCCATGAAAATCCGGCGGGGCCACGTAGGTAAATCGCCCTGGGTTGGCCTCTGCCCAAGCCAACAGTTCGGCGTAGCTCTGGGGGGGATTGGGTACCCGTTCGGCATCATAGGCCATCAAAAAGTAGTTGCCGGTGTAGGGCGCAGAATAGCCCTCGGTGGGCAGGCCAAAATCCGTTTCAATATCGGCGGGATCATAGAAGGGCAAGCTGGGCAATTTCTCAGCAAAAGGGCCGAAGAGCAAATTCCCCTGCTTGAGGGTGCGGAAGTTGTTGCCATTGATCCAGATGAGATCGATGCTGCCGCCGCTGAGCAGCCCGGCCTGTACCTCCCCAATCACCTTGTTGACTGCTTCAACGGTATCCGTGAGCGGGATCCGGTTCAAGCGAATGCCATAACGCTCCTGCAACTGGCTTTTCACCCAGCCATCCACGAAGCCATTGATGGCCTCGCTGCCGCTCCACATGGCCCAGTTGACAGAGCTGCCCCGCGCCCGCTCCAGAATGTCTGCCCAGCTCAGGGATCCCAGATCCACCATGTTCTGGGAGGTGTTCTGGGCAAACGGAGAGCCTTGACTCAACGCCCAAGCCCCCAGGGATCCCAGACCAGCCAACACCTGCCGCCGCTTCCAGAAAACGCTTTTGGGTTGCATAGCCTTGCCACCATCCCCATCAAACTTTCAGGTTCCAGATTCAACTTAAACTGATACATTTACGCTGAACACTGCTGAGCATTACTGCTCAACGGTGAAGCGATAGCATTCTGTCCGTTTCCGAACAGAAAGGCGGTATCCCGCAAAGCTCTGAGCATAACACCCAGAGCGCCTTGCCAATCTCGCGGTAGCCTATGGTTGCACTTTGGGCATCTAAACACCTTTGCGCCACCTAACCTCGTGTGGATGTGCCCGCACTTGGTACAGGTTTTGCTGGTGTACGCTTCCGATACTTCCACGACGACCACGTTTTTCTTCTTGGCTTGAAACTTCAGGAACTGCTTGAACCGATAGTGCGCCCAGGTGAGCATCGCCCTTGC